>NZ_JBFRKH010000019.1:7836-42491 GCF_041469265.1 Shewanella sp. 10N.286.51.B2 | reverse complement strand
CTTTACGAGAAAGAATGAGCAATTTCGATTAACTCAACACCTGTGAGTGTCCACACAGATTTCTTGTTTGATTTGTTAAAGAGCGTTGCTAATTATGTAAGAAATAATCTTTCATATCAGCGGCCATTTGACGCTAGGTCGTTGGCTTAGGGATGCGTATTCTACACTTCCCGTTGTTGGCGTCAAGTCATTTTTAAAATTAATTTAAAATGCTTTTCAACCGGTTAATTATGACGCTTTAAAAGCAGCTTAATTAACGCTAACACCTTGAGGCTATTGGCCTGTCGCCGTGTCAGTGGATGCGCATTATAGGCAAGTTAAGATTTAGCGCAAGGGCTTTTATGAAGAAAACGATAGAAAATGGCTTGTTCGTTGCTATTTCAAACGAAACGCACAAAAAAGGGACTAACCGTCCCTTTTAAGGCGCTATATCAGGCTTTACTCACCAAAGAATCTTGATTCTTGTTTGATGACAACGGCCTTATCATCAATGGTCGCGGCTACGATTAAGTTAATTTTAGTCACGGTTCGCTCTAACACCCCTGGATCGACAGCAATACTAATAGGTAAGGTGAGCACTTCACCCGCTTGCACTGATACGGTTTGTGGACCGCTCCATTCATATCCTTCAATACCATCCATCGAAAGTGCATATTGCTGTGCTTGCTCAGTTTTATTAAGTAGCTTTAAGGTATAGGTGTTCTGCACTAAGCCATCGTTGGTTATTCTATATAAAGCATTTCGGTCTCGGATAACATCCATTCGCACAGGGGCAATTGTGGCGCTGGCATAGATAAACACTAAGATCATGACTGTTAACGCCACACCATAACCCACCAATTTCGGTCTTATGATGCTTTCTTTAACGTTTTCTAATTTATTTTCGGTGGTGTAGCTGATAAGTCCCTTGTCATAACCCATTCGCTCCATTGTGGTATCGCAGGCATCAATACAGGCGCCGCAGTTAATACACTCATATTGCAGCCCATTACGAATATCAATACCGGTAGGGCAAACTTGGACACATAGGTCACAGTCAATACAATCACCTAAGCCCATTTCTTTAGGGTCTGCTTTGCGTGAACGTGGGCCACGGGTTTCACCACGTTTTGCGTCATAACCGACTATATAAGTGTTCTTATCAAACATGGCTGCTTGGAAGCGCGCATAAGGGCACATATGAATACACATGATCTCACGCATCCAGCCAGCATTACCGTAGGTTGCTAAGGTAAAAAATACTACCCAGAAATAAATGCCAATATCGGCATTAAGGGTAAATACATCAATATAGACTTCACGGCTTGGCACAAAGTACGACACAAAGGTCATCGCTGTAAGTAATGATATGAGTAACCAAGAAGTGTGTTTGGCTGTTTTACGCCATAGCTTATTAAAGCTCCAGGGCATCTGATCTAGCTTGATACGTTTATTTCGCGCACCTTCAAACTTCTCTTCTAACCAGATAAAGATAAATGTCCACACGGTTTGCGGACAAGTGTAGCCACACCAAACTCGCCCGAGATAGGTGGTAACAAAAAACAGTCCAAATGCGGCAATAGTAAAGAGTGCTGCCAATAGGGTTAAATCTTGCGGCCAAATAGTGAGATTAAAGATGTGGAACTTCTGTTCACCCAAATTAAACCACACGGCTTGTCTATCACCCCAAGGCAACCAAGGCAGGATAAGAAAGAAAGATAAAGTCGCCCAGCCAATACGGCGTCTTACCGTGGTCCACAGTCCTGTGACAGCACGGACATAGATACTGTTACTCGGATTAAAGCGATCCGCTTTACTGGCGTCGGGTTGATGAATTTTGATCCGGGTTTGCTTAGCGTAATCTTTAGTTTGAGATTCTTGTGTCATCTTGATGCCTTACTACTCAAAAAAGGGGCAAATTCTGTTTAGGTTACAGAAAACGTTATTAATTTAGATAAAAATAGCCTGTAACTGCTACGCACTCGTTTATAGAGTGTTAATTGAGTGTATTATACTCGCATTGTTTAAACTTTTTCACTTTAATTGGACTAAAAGATGAGAGGCTGGATCCTTATAGCACTGATTGGCGGCGTTATTTACTACTTTGCCACCGAAACCGACAAATTAGATGAACCTATTGCTGCAGTTGAGTCGGTATTCAACGATACAGAAAAAAAACTAAAATCAATGACGGGCACTAAGATCACCAGAAAGGAAGATATCATCCCCACCATTCCCAGTGAGGTGATTGAAAGACTGACAGCTAAAGAACTCACTGAACTGAAAAGCGTGTTTACTGACAATGAGTCTGTGAGTGCATTTAAAGATGAGTATTGCGGTTTTGGGCTGACACATCCTGCTATTAGTAAACAAAACCTGCAATTTATCTGCGATAAAATATAATTTTTGGCTTTCCTGCCCTATGTCAATTGACCTGAGAATTATTTCAGCCTAGCCTTTGGATAATCTATTGAAAAAGGCTAGCAAAAAATGACTCAGCAGGTTTCCGACATATTCGACCCAACACTTTGGGACACTGTAACTGACTTCGATTTTGAAGACATCACTTATCATCGCGCAAAAGATCAAGGTACGGTGCGTATCGCGATTAACCGCCCCGACTGTCTTAATTCATTCCGCCCAAAAACCGTTGATGAACTCTACACTGCGTTAGATCATGCCCGCCAATGGTCTGATGTCGGCTGTGTATTAATTACAGGTAACGGCCCATCAGCAAAAGGTCAGCACTCTTTTTGCGCCGGTGGCGATCAGCGTATCCGAGGTAAAGATGGCTATAAATATGAAGGCGCAGAAGAAGGTAAACCTGATGTGGCACGCATGGGCCGCTTGCACATATTAGAAGTACAACGCCTTATCCGCTTTATGCCTAAAGTGGTTATTGCTGTAGTACCTGGCTGGGCTGTTGGCGGCGGCCATAGCTTACATGTTGTGTGCGACCTCACCTTAGCTTCTAAAGAACATGCGGTATTTAAGCAAACGGATCCTGATGTAGGCAGTTTTGACTCAGGCTATGGTAGTGCTTATTTAGCGAAAATGATCGGCCAAAAACGTGCTCGTGAGATTTTCTTCCTTGGCTTTAATTATACCGCTGATGAAGCGTTTGATATGGGCATGGTTAACCGCTCTATCCCCCATGCTGAACTTGAAACTGAAGCATTAAGCTGGGCGAAAGAAATCAACAGTAAATCCCCAACCGCGATGCGTATGCTCAAATATGGCTTTAACTTGCCAGATGATGGTTTGGTTGGGCAGCAATTATTTGCTGGTGAAGCCACTCGTTTAGCTTATGGCACAGACGAAGCGCAAGAAGGCCGTGATGCATTTTTAGAAAAGCGCGACCAAGACTTTTCTAAGTTCCCTTGGCATTACTAATACTTGCTGTTGCTTACTGTTGCTTACTATCGTTAACTTAGAAGATGTCAGCCACTCATAGTAATAGCAGCAAATTAAGCCGACCATTTCTCGGTCGGCTTAATTGAAAAATCAAATAACGCCTATCGATAAACTGACCTTTACAATCTAGATGATAACAATTATCATTTGCATCAGATTAATAAAACAGGTCATTTATCATGAAAAAAACAATCACTTTCGCCATCTTACATTTCTGTGTCGCTTTTACTGTCACTTATCTATTAACAGGCAGTATTGTTATCGGCGGCGCTATCGCACTATTAGAACCTGCTGTAAATACCGTAGTATTCTATTTTCATGAGAAAGTCTGGAAACGCATTGAGCAAGCTAAAGCTGAAGATACCTTGCAACAACTCAGCGCAGCTTAACCCCCATTTATAATGGCTTAGCCAATTACAGTATCAAATGATCTGATCGATCACTCTGCTTTATGCTGCTCTTTTTGCTCTAACCCAAGTTTATTGGCCAAGGGTGCAATAGCGCCGCCCTGAATAAACACAGACATCAATACAAAAAAGAATACCATGTGGACGATTTCTATCGCACCTGGTACGCCTGCCGCTGCAGGTATTAAGGCAAACACAATCGGAGTTGCCCCTTTTAGGCCTATCATTGAAATAAATAAACGCTTTTTCCAGCTGGCCTTCACAAACGGCAAGTAACATAACTGCA
This sequence comes from Shewanella sp. 10N.286.51.B2, assembly GCF_041469265.1. NCBI lineage: Bacteria > Pseudomonadati > Pseudomonadota > Gammaproteobacteria > Alteromonadales > Shewanellaceae > Shewanella > Shewanella sp. 10N.286.51.B2. The sequence continues at coordinate 38,405 of NZ_JBFRKH010000019.1, read as the reverse complement.
CCGCTAACGGTCTCGCGACCAAGATAAGTAATAGCCCCGGAATAATAGAAATCCAAAAGACGTTCATTAATGTCTGCGGGAATATCTGCAGTCCGAGCACGATAAACATCAACGCCTGCGCCAACCAAGATAAACTATTAAAAAAGTGTAAATTAACCAGTTGGCCGCGCTTAATGCCATTACCTATCACCACACCAGCAATATAAGACGCCAGTAAAATATTACCGCCAAGCATCTCGGCGCTATAAGTAGCAATAATAAAGCTCGCTAACACAAATACCGGAATAAGCCCGAATTCAGCCAAACTAATTCGATTAAGCAGTAATACTGCTAATTTACCAATTAAGAAGCCCACCACAATGGCAACCAAAATCTGGCTCGCTAGGTGCAGTGATAAGGTTGAAATAGCAACCGCTTGATGAGAAGCCAGTGTCATATCGGTTAATACAATCACCATTAGCATTGCCACAGGGTCATTGGTGGCTGACTCGAACTCCAGCACAGTATCGGTTTGCTCTTTTAACTTAAGCTTTTTAGACTCTAAAATTGAAAATACTGCCGCCGCATCAGTTGAAGATACGATAGCGGCAAATAACAAGCAGGTGATTAGATTAAAATCCAGCAGTCCATAAAGAATTGCCGCAAAGATGAGTGTGGTAAATATCACCCCAAATGACGCTAATACTCCGCCTTCTTTATAGGCCACTTTAATTTTATCGGTGGAGGTATTTAAGCCACCGACAAATACAATCACATTAAGTGCCAACCCCCCTATCCATGCAGTTTGGTCGAGATTGTCATACACGAAATTAAACTCACCATTACCCAAGGATAAACCGACCCCCATAAATATCAGCAACGAAGGTATGCCTAAGGTGCGAGATGGATGGTGCAATAAAATGCCAATAACAATGAGTACTGAGATGCCAATCATGACCATTTCTGTTGTCATACATTTACCTTATATAGTGTGAATAATGTCGATGCTCTCTGCTGTAAGAGTGGGCGTTGCATGCGGTGTGCATATCTTAGTTGCTCGTAAACTTGGCAATGAAAAGGTAAAAAGACGATGTTGCAGTGTACATTGCGATGACTTAACCCCACTCAAACGGCGGTTAAGCTTACTAATTGTATATTATTTTAGCGCCTTAATTGATTGTCATAAAACTTTCATATTAGCCCAAATGTTAATAACCACTGCATAAAGAAAAACCCAAATATCGACACAAGGTTAAAATAAACTTAATTCACAATTAACTTAACACAGCAAAACAACTAGCTGACAAGCCCCGAACGCACCCAAGCACCCACTACAACTATATCCACATAAAGCCTGCAAATTTAAGAAATTAAAAGCCAACTTCCAAAATGCCTCACTCGACCACCCGTTACCGGTAACAACCAATTAACACCAACAAAGCAACAACCTAACCACAATTAATCCAAATTAATTTGCTCGCTTTTGACTGTAACTTAACTGTCATATTGATCTGTCTTAATGCACTCGCTTCAAATCGAACCTTAAAAGAGAAGCGCCCTAATGTTGATATCCAAATGGATTAAACGAACTACCTATATTAAGTGGAACTTGTGATGAAAAAAGTGATTGGTTTACTAACAGCTGTTGGTTTAATGGCAGCACCTCTTGTTCAAGCTGGTACAGTTACAGTGTCTGGTTCAACCTCTGTTGCCCACGTTATGGAAGTGCTGGCAGAGAATTATCAAAATACGACAAACAAAAATGTTGAAGTACAGGGCACCGGCTCATCAGCAGGTATTCGCGCCGCTAAAGATGGCACCAGTATGATTGGTATGTCATCTCGTAATATCAAACCAAATGAATTAACGCCAAAAACAAAAGAAATTGTTATTGCTCGTGATGGTATTGCTGCTGCAGTAAATAAAGCAAACCCAGTTAAAGACCTGACTCAAGAACAAATTTCTAAAATCTACCGTGGCGAAATCAAAAACTGGAGCGAAGTTGGCGGCGAAGCACGTCCAATCGTTGTTGTTACTCGCGAAAATGGTTCCGGTACTCGTGGCGCATTTGAAGAAATCATGCAGCTACAACGTAAAGTTAATGGCCACACAGTAACTGCTATTACTCCTTCAGCTCAAGTAGGTAACGGTAACGGCATGATTAAAACCATCGTTGCTAACAACCCATACGCTATTGGTTATATTTCACTAGGTAGTGTTGATGATTCACTCAACGCATTATCAGTCAATGGTGTTGCCGCTACCGATAGCAACATTGCCGCTGGCGACTATCAAATTGCCCGCCCTTTCATTGCGTTAATAAATGAAGACGCACCAGCAACAGCAAAATCATTTATTGAATTTATTATGTCTGCAGACGGTCAAGGTATCGTTGCAGAAGAAGGCTACATCCGCGTTCAGTAATTACTGATTGAATGCATGGCATAAGAAGGCCTAGACCTTCTTATGCTGCTTTTTGTTTATATAGAGGTTGTAACATGGAAACGGCTAGCAAAATAGACATGACGACAAAGGTGTCACTGTCTCCTGCCAAGAAAATTGATTGGGTTGAACTACTCTTTCACGGGTTATTTTTTCTCAGCGCCATGGTCGGCGTGGTATCGGTCATCACTATTGGCTGGTTCGTTTTCTATGAAGGATTACCCGCATTTAAAGAAGCGGGAGTGTTAAACCTCATTTTTGGTAAAGAATGGCTACCACCTGCGCTTTACGGTATAGCCGCCATGATTGTCGCCTCGCTTGCTTCAACCATGGGCGCGGTAATGATTGGCGTACCAGTCGCAATATTAACCGCTGTCTTCTTAGCGGAAATTGCCCCAAAGTGGCTCGCCAACATTGTTAGACCTGCTGTTGAGCTATTAGCGGGTATTCCGTCGGTGGTTTATGGCTTTTTCGGTTTGATTGTTATCGTGCCAGCTATTGAAAGCATTTTTAATATTCCTGCAGGTAACACTCTATTAGCGGGGATTATCGTGTTGGCGATTATGATTTTGCCAACGGTTATTACGATTTCAGAAACATCGTTAAGAGCACTCACCCCGACTTACAAAGAAGGTGCTTTAGCCTTAGGGGCATCGCATATTTACAGTATTTTTAATGTGTTAATTCCTGCAGCTAAAAGCGGAATTTATACCGGTGTGGCTTTAGGTGTCGCCCGCGCCATTGGTGAAACCATGGCCATTATCATGGTGATGGGTAATGCTCCTGCTATGCCAGGTTCACTACTTGAACCTGCACGTTCATTAACGGCTAACATCGCTATGGAAATGTCTTATGCAACCGGCATCCACTCAAGTGCTTTATACGCTACAGGCATTGTATTACTGGCCTTTATCGTTTGTTTAAATGCTGGACTACTTTATCTAAACCGTAAAAGAGGGCATGCATAATGACTCAAGTATCAAACAAGCAATCCCGAGTGTTTAAAGACAAGGCTGCACTGGCAGGCGTTTGGGCATCTGCAGCGCTCACCATAGTATTTTTACTTTGGGTCGTGTGGCACATTTTATCTAACGGCTTAAGCCATGTCAGTTGGGAGTTTATTACCAGTAGCTACACTCGCATTGGCGAAGCATCAGGTATTTGGGCGATGATTGTATCAACCGTTTATATGGTTGGATTGTCACTGGGTATCGCAGCGCCACTGGGGATTATGACCGCTATTTACTTAACCGAATACGCCAAACCAGGCAGTAAATTGGTTGAAGTGATCCGTTTTTGTATTGAATCATTAGCCGGTATCCCATCGATTGTTTACGGTCTGTTTGGTATGACCTTCTTTGTGACAGTACTGGGCCTTGGGTTCTCTATCCTTGCTGGCGCGCTGACACTATCAATGCTGATTTTACCTGTGATAATCCGCACCACTGAAGAAGCGCTAATGGCGGTACCTATGAGCTACCGTGAAGGGGGTTATGCACTGGGCAGTTCAAAGATTTATACCATTTGGCGCCTCATTTTACCTAACGCATTACCGGGTATTGTGACCTCAATTATTTTGAGTACAGGCCGGGTGATTGGTGAGTCGGCACCGGTATTTTTAACCGCGGGCATGGTGACACAAATTCCAGAATCAGTATTAGATTCTGGCCGCACCTTAACCGTGCATTTATATAAACTCACCCAAGAATTATTTACTCAACATGAGTGGGATCAGGCCTATGCCACAGCCACCATCTTGATTGTATTAGTGCTAGTACTCAATCTAGCCACCAAAATTATCGCAGCTCGATTTGATAAACATTCACATTAAGGCAATTTAAAAATGAACAAGCTTGAAGTCAATAATCTCAACCTTTTCTACGGCGAAAACCAAGCGCTGAAGAATATTTCATTGCCTATTCCTGCTAAACAGGTCACGGCGTTAATTGGCCCGTCAGGTTGTGGTAAATCAACCTTATTGCGCACCTTAAACCGCATGAACGACTTAGTGGCAGGGGTAAAAATTGATGGTGATGTGTTATTTGAAGGCGAAAACATATATTCAGACATTGATGTAAAACAACTGCGGATGCGCGTGGGGATGGTATTTCAAAAACCCAACCCATTCCCGATGAGTATTTATGACAATGTTGCCTTTGGCCTAAAAGCGCAAGGCGAAAAAGACAAGTCAGTGATTGATAAAACCGTAGAGGAGTCTCTACGTGGTGCAGCATTATGGGATGAAGTGAAAAAACGCCTTCATAGTCCAGCACTTGGTTTATCAGGCGGTCAGCAGCAACGTTTGTGTATTGCCCGTGCCATTGCTATGCAACCTGAAGTGATTTTGATGGACGAGCCAACCAGTGCGCTTGATCCGATAGCTACCCATAAAATTGAAGAGTTAATGGACGAGCTACGTAAAAAGTTCACCATCGTAATTGTGACTCACTCAATGAATCAGGCAAAACGGATTTCAGATAAAACCGCCTTCTTCTGGATGGGCGAGTTAGTTGAACACGCGGATACCGCCACCTTATTCCAACACCCAGTAGATAGCCGCACTCAAGGTTATGTTAGCGGTGAATTTGGTTAAGCTGTCTACTAAATAGTTTATCCAAGCCTGCTTATACTGCCCGCTAAAGACAAAAAGCCCGAGACTAACATGGTTAGCTCGGGCTTTTTTGATTGGTAATAAATAAGACTGCTTATTAGGCAGCCTTATTGGCCATTAACCAATATGCACTTCACCTTTCCAGCTTACTGTTTTACCAGCAATTTCAAGGCTTGTGTGGCTGTCTGCATTGACATCAGCTTTGTTTGATACAAACACATTAACCTCTTGGCCTGACACCAGCGTCAGTTTCACAGCTGATGCATCAGCTGTGTGAGTGAGTACTTCAACCTTGCTCACTTGACCGCGAGCATCAGTGCTCGCTTCAATCGCTTCATTGAAATAGCCATGGGTTTCATAGACGTTAGCAAATAAATGCGTCTTGCCTTGCTGACGTAACAGCATTACCGGCTCGCTGCGTAAGTTAAAATCAGGATCATTGGCGCCAGTACGGGCAAAAATGACTTCACTGTCTTGGGTTGCGCTGCTCACCATTGAATAGTAGCTGCTGCCCATTAACCAGCTTACCAAGCTGCCTTGCTGATCAACCTTGCCTGAAGCAATGTTCCACAAGTGCTGATAACCTGATTTTTCACCGACAGGCTTAAGCTTAGACGCCGTTTGGTACTCAAAATCAGTACGGATAATTTGACCGCTGTGATGCATTACATAATCATAGGTATGCTGCTCGTCACTGGTTAAGCGGAATAAATCCAATACGATTGGCTTAGCAATGCCGGCAACTTCGAACATCACTACTGTGCGTTGTTGATCAACCCCTGGGTAGTAGCCACGTACAAATGCACTCATGGCTTGCATGTTGTTATCACCTGCCACAAAGAAGTGCGGTTCACCCCAACGTGCTTCAGCAGTGGCGGTGTCACCTTGGTTTTGACTGGTTTCATCAACCACAACTGTATTGTGAGCAACAGTTTGCTTACAGTAGCTTTTGTTTTCAGGAATATAACGACCGCCAAATTTTGGCTCAACGTTAACCCAACGGCCAAAGCCATAATCGTGAGTCACTTCTTGACCGTGATTAAACAGGCTGAGGTGTAAACCATCAAAATGACCGTGATCTAATGCTGAATGCAATTTATGGTCACTGCCGTGTTGGCCGTACCATAGTAGCGCCATGCTATCGTCAGCTTTAACATCACGATGACGTAAAATTGAAATACCGCCGCGCTCGCCTTGTGGGCCGTCAGTGAGTTGTAAACTACCCCAGTTAAAACCGGCGAGTTTTTCAGAGTTTGCTACACCGTCAGATAATGCGGCACCTGAACCATGTACCCAAACCTTATCTTGATGCACAGCCATTGATTTAAGGTTGTCATCTTGGGAGTAACGCTTAAAGCACACGCTAGTGGCAATCAGTACCCCTTCGTCTTTAATGTCCATGGTTTTAGATGAATCATTAAGCGCTGGCAACACACCATTAGGGAACGCGGTAGACATCACGGCGTAAGTGGTGGTTTTAATCACTTGATCTTTTAAGTTATAGATATCGATTTCAGGCTGACGACGTTGAATAGTCTCAGCAAATAAGTAAATCGGTCTAAGCGAGAAACGGTGATAATACGGACCTTCCATATAGTAACCATCTGGCGAGAACAGTTGCGTAAGCTGAGCAATAAAGCCACCTGATACGCTGTCACCCGCTAAGCCATAAAGTGCTTTATCAACACTGGCTTGGTCGTTAATGGCGTAACCACAAATACCCACACCCGCCACAGCCCAAAGGCCATGGTTATGGACGATGTCAAAATCGTGGGCATAAGTATCAACAAACAAGTCAATCATAGGACGGAATAAGTCGTTTTCGATTAACTGTTGTTCGTCAGTGGTTAACTCATGACGAATACACGAATAAGCACAAGATGCATACAGCATCCACATGTTTTCATTCAGTGTCTGATGGAAAATACGCCCTGGTGGGTTTGAGTCACGGCTAGTGTTCAGCTCAAAGCTGGTATACACCTTAGCGTACTCAACCAACATGGTTTTAGCGTAATCAAGGTAGCGCTTATCTTGAGTGATCAAGAATAAACGCCCTGCTAAATCCAGGTGAATATAGTTTTGCTTGTGGCGGTTATGCTCATAACCGCCCGCTTCACCGTGGCCAGGAATTTCAATGCCGACAGGTAGATAAGCTTCTAGAGCTGCCACTTCAGTAGCAATAGAGCGGCCCATTAAGCTGTCTGTATTTAGATGAGTACGTAACTCAGCAGCTTCTTCAAAGCTCATTAATAATGGTTGGTAACTCATGGTATTAACCTCTTACTTCAACAGCAAAGTAACCCTGCCATTGGAAATCTTGATTGTTAAATGTCACGCTAGTTTTGCTCTCGTCAGTCACGCCAACTTGGTTACTGACCATCACAATGATTGAGTAATCTTTAGCGATAATTTCGATGACCGATCCCTGCTCATTGGTGCCAATAACCTTAACCTCGGTAATTTGGCCGCGGGCTTCAGTACTGGCTTCAATGGCTTCATTAAAGTAACCATGAGTCTCAAGTACGTTGGCAAATAGCGTGTCTTTTGCATTGCGACGTAATACTAAGCCTGGCTCGCTGCGTAAGTTAAATGATGGGTCATTGGCGCCGCTGCGAGTAAAGATAACTTCGTCTTCTTCGCTTGATGCCGTAAGCCAAGTGTAATAGCTGCTACCTTGTAACCAGCTCACTAAAGTGGTGTCTTTTGCTTTACCTTGACCAACATTCCAAAGATGTTGATAACCAAAATCATCACCTAGCGTCGATAACTCGGCGTGAGTTTGATAATCAAAGTTTGTCCGCACGATTTGACCATCGTAATGCAGTGCGTAGTCATATTGATGCGCCACCTCACTGGTTAAACGGTATAAATCAACCAAGATGGGTTGTGCTAAACGCTCGTCGTTTATCATGAGCAAGCTACGTTGCTGATCAACCCCTTCATAGAAGTCACGACAAAATGCACTCACACCTTGAATTTCTTTATCATCACCGCTAAAGAAGTGTGGTTCACCGTGGCGGCTATCAGCTAATTTAACGTCAAAGTTGTTTTGACACTTTTGATCTACCGCTACCGCATTATGGGCAATAGTTTGGCGAGCATAAGATTTGTTTTCATCTAAGTAACGACCACCAAATTTTGGCTCCACGTTAACCCAGCGACCAAAGCCGTATTCACGTAATACTTCTTGGCCATTGTTAAAGAAGCTCACTCCTAAGGTATCAAAGTGACCATGGCCCATGCCGTGTTGACCGTAGTTCATCACTAACTGGCTCACATCGCCTTTATTACTTTGCATACGTAAAAATGCCTGCGCGCCACGATCACCATTTGGGCCTTCGTTTAGCTCAACACTGGCCCAGCAAGGGTTTAAAGCAGCATCATTGTTATCAAAAGCGCTTGAAAGTGCTTGGCCACAAGCATTAACCCACACTGTATCTTGAATCTGCGCCATGCCTAAGATGTCATCATCAATACCATAGTGTTTCGCGTATAAGCTCAGCGCCACAATCACACCCGCATCGCAAATATCCATGGTCAGTGAAGCATCATTTAATGCAGGGAATACCCCATTTGGATAAGCTGTTGCCAGCATTGCTTTAACGGTTTTACCAATGACTTGACCGTTAAAGTTAAAGATATCTAGCTCAGGACGGTGACGGTGAATCGCCTCAGCAAACAAACATAGTGGACGAATGGCATAACGATGATAGTAAGGACCTTCCATGTAGTAACCAGAAGGAGCAAACAACTTACTGATTTGCGCTAAATAACCGCCTTCAATGTCATCACCTTTAAGACCGTGAATAGACATTTCAACATATTCAGGCTTATCGATGGCTAAACCACACATGGCAACAGCTGCTACAGCCCAGATGCCGTGGTTATGGATGCGGTCAAAATCGAATGCATACTTATCAGTAAACATATCTAACATTGGCTGGAATAAACCATCGATAATGGTTTGCTGCTGCTCAGCAGATAACCAATGGCGAATACAGCTATAACCTAAGCTAGAATAAAGCAGGAAGACATGTTCATTGAGGATTTGATGAAACAAACGACCCGGTGGGTTAGTGTTCAATTGCTCATGGTAATCAAGCTTCAAATACTTATCTGCATAAGCAAGTAACAGGTCAGCTGTATACTGAGCGTACTTGTCTTCACCTGTTACCAGAAACAAACGTCCTGCTTGGTTAATATATTGATAGTTTTGTTTGTGACGATTATGTGCATAACCACCCGCTTCACTATGGCCAGGGACTTCAACCCCTAACGCCATAAACGCGTCAGTATCTTCAATTAACTTGGTTAAGCTTTTACCCATTAGGCTATCTTTACCTAATTCATTGGCGATTGATGTGATTTCCGACTGTTCAAAAAGTACCGCTTTAATGGCTTGCGACATATTAACCTCAAACTAAAAGTGCTCATCTGAATCTAAAATAATACAAATAAACAAAAATTTCAGCATATATAAACTAATAATAGACTTGGATCACTGACTATTAGTTTTAGTTTTCACTATCAACTGTGCTTATTAAAATAATGAATAAATCACATAATTTATTTTTAACCCGATAAATCAATCAGATAGATGTATGACCTGTAAAATAATATAAAACAAATACGAAGCCGATCACAGTTACGGTAGATTTGTATTACAAATAAAAGTATTTTACTAGTACACTTAGATCATACTAAACAAGGTGGCGTTCGATTAACGTACAAATTGAGCGGCAACTTTAGCCAAGATAAATAGTCGATACCACAAAGTTCAATCAAGCACTAAGGCCTGATGAATATAGCTTACTTGCTGCTATCGACAATAAAAGGAGATTGTAATGAACGCATTTTATGAAGACGACAAAACCGCTTGGGAAGACCTAGGTGATGGTTTGAGCCGCAAAATAATTGGTTATACTCCTGATTTAATGGCTGTATTTGTAAAATTTGATAAAGGTGCCATCGGCCACCCGCATACTCACGACATTCACGATCAAATTGGTTATGTGGCTGCAGGCAGCTTTGAAGCTGAAATCGATGGTGTTAAAAAAGTGCTTAAAGCTGGCGATGCTTATATTGCGCCTAAAATGGTGATGCATGGTGCCGTCGCGTTAGAGCAAGACAGCATTTTAATTGATATGTTCAATCCTGCTCGTCAAGATTTTCTATAAAACCAAATAGGAGCTGATATGTCTATGTTAAAGGTCGGTATCATTGGCGAATGCATGATTGAACTGCAACAACGTGATGGCGAACTTGTCCAAAGCTTCGGTGGTGACACCCTGAATACTGCGGTGTATTTATCTCGATTAACTCAAGATAAAAATATGACCATCAGCTACTTCAGTGCCTTAGGTCAAGACCCCTTCAGCCAAAACATGCTTAAAAGCTGGCAACAAGAAGGCATAGATACCCAGCACGTTCAAATTATGTCTGAAAAGCTGCCCGGTTTATACGCTATCGAAGTCGATGACGAAGGTGAGCGAAGCTTCCATTACTGGCGTAATGATGCCGCGGCAAAATTCTGGTTAGAACACGCTTCAGCAACACTGCTAACAACGATCAGTCAATACGATGTGTTGTACTTATCAGGTATTAGCTTGGCGATTTTAACCCCTAAAAGCCGAGCAATACTGTTCGACGTCCTGCAAAAGTGTAAAGACAATGGCGGCAAGATTATTTTTGATAATAACTTCCGTCCCAGATTGTGGCAGTCACATCAACAGGCCCAAGAAAGCTATCTTAAAATGTTGGCCCTAACCGATATTGGCTTACTCACGTTTGAAGACGAACAAGCCTTGTTTGGTGACACGCAACTGGCAACCTGTATCGATCGCAGCCTCAGTGCAGGCATGAGCGAAGTAGTCATTAAGCGCGGTGCAGAAGAGTGCCTCATCGTCACCAAAGACGGCCAAGTTAGTGTGCCAGCCACCTTAGTAGAAACTGTGGTTGATACCACCTCAGCGGGCGATTCATTTGCTGCTGGGTATTTGTCACAACGTTTACTGGGCGCAAGCCAACAACAGTCAGCGCTTACCGGTCATGCATTAGCAAGTGAAGTGATCCAGCACAAAGGTGCCATCATTGATATCAGCGTAATGCCAGCAATACCAATGGCCTTTGATTCATAGCGCTAAGTATTTTCTGCAACAGTTTTAGGTAATCCATTTGGGCGAATTACCGCTAGTTATTATTCAAAAGGAAACAATATGAGCACGCTAAACGAAAGACTAAAACAGCTAAAAGTTATCCCGGTCATTGCCATAAAAAATGCCGATGATGCGGTGAAACTCAGCCAAGTTTTAGTTGAAAATGGTATGCCTTGTGCGGAAATTACCTTCCGTACTCCAGCAGCGGCTCAAGCCATTAAGAATATGCGCGCAGCTTACCCTGATATGTTAATTGGTGCGGGCACGGTATTAAATTCAGCAACGGTAGATGCGGCTATTGATGCAGGCGTGGATTTTATTGTTAGCCCAGGTTTTAACCCAAGCACGGTTAAATACTGTCAGCAACGCGGTATGCCGATTATCCCTGGTGTAAACAACCCATCATTAGTTGAGCAAGCAATGGAAATGGGTTTAGACACAGTTAAGTTTTTCCCAGCAGAGCCTTCTGGCGGCATATCAATGCTAAAAGCATTAACCGCTGTTTACCCAGTAACAATCATGCCTACTGGTGGCGTTTCACCAAAAAACATCAATGACTACTTAGCTGTTGATGCTGTGGTTGCCTGTGGTGGAACTTGGATGGTGCCAGCGAATTTAGTTGATAATCAGCAATGGGATGAAATTGGCCGTTTAGTTCGTGAAGCGGTAGCTGCACTAAACTAATACCTGTGGTGAATATAATGAGTTGCTGCAAATGAGCAAGTTGCAGCGCTTATTAAAAGATTAACAGAAAGACCAAATCATCATTTTAAATCCGATATAAAAGCTAGTGCAGAAACTAGCGAAAACCTAATCCCCATGCTCAAATAATAATAAAAAAATCATACTCCCACTCCGGTGGTATTCTTTCCCCAATATGGATATTGGGGATTTTTCGCTTTATGCCTGCAGCTAACTAAACCACGATTAAACCACAACGTTAAGGGCGATAGACCTGCTTAATCTCTCCTGTTTGATTGCCAAATAATTTCGTGCATAAGGCCAAATAAAGCTCTGCGGTAGCCACTGCATCAACCGAGGCACTATGACCATGGTATTCAGGTAAACCGTAACGCTGTCGTATCGATATCAGTCGATAATCACCATCTTGTTGACTAGCTTTGTTCAAGGTCATCGACTTTTCAATCGCTAAGGTATCAAGCCACAACAGTGGCATGGGTGGTAGCTGATATTTTTTCATCAAATAATGATCAATAAACTGCTGCTCAACTTGCTTACCATGCACTAACAGTAACTTACCCTGCATCTGCCGAAACAGATGCTCCATCACAATATCCAACTTCTGCGCCCGATTAACCATCTGCGGCATAATGTGGTTTATCACCGCGGTTTCTGGCCTCACCACACCTTTAATATAGGTATGGCCGACACTGGCTAAGTCAATTCGCTTGCCACGCATAGTAACGTAACCAACACTCAAAATATGATCTTGCTTAGCATCCAAACCACTGGTTTCAATGTCTAGCGATAAATAGGTGAGTTCAGTGACCTTAGCTCCAAGCTCTGGCAACGGCTGGGTTAATAACGCCAATAAAAAATCCGGTAATTGCGGATGCGCAGCAATATAATCCTGCCTGGCTTTATTGAGTCGCGTTAGTGGGTGAAAGTGGTTTAGCCATTTTTTTATCATTTAATTACCACTAAAGCGAAGCTTGGCCGCATCCTGAAGGTTACTGATAATTCTAAAAGCATCTTTTAAATGTTTACGCTCAAATGAGCTGATCGAGCTCGGCTCCATGTGATTATTGGGTTTTTGCCCCTGACGCAATGCCGATAGTTGATGGTTATAACGCACTTGAGTCACAAAATAGAAGGCCTCAATAATATCTTTAAAGTCATCTTCATGGAGTAGCTTTTGATTCACGGCATACTCAAAACGATGTCGAGTCCCTGACTCTGAACACCCCACAGCTAACCCATAAATACGTGCTAAATCGACAATTAAATTCAAGGCATACTTTTTAATATTAAGCACCTTAGTGTTATTACCGCTTTTTTCTACCACCAATTTATTAAAAATCCCTAAAGGTGGCTGCACTCGAACGGCATCAGTAACCAGCGAATGCAAAAACTGATGATCTTGGGCAATTAATTGATGTAAGTGCTGCTGCAGTTCAGCGGAAAAATTAGCATTGCCATGTAAGCTTCGCACCTCTAAAAATACGCTGACATTCATCAGCATGCCATATTGGGGATTGCTGACCCACTTGCGGTAAAACTGTTTCCATACAGATAAGGTCTGACACCATTTAGGGTTCGATGCCATGTAATGACCGGTACAGGTGGGATAGCCGCAACCATCCAAGCCTTGATTAACGAATTCACTAAGCTTAATAAAGTAAACTTTATCTTCTTCTGTCGCACTGTCATCCATAATAATGGCGCTATCTTGATCTGACAGCATATGAATTTCATTGCGGGCGTGGGAGCCTGCAACCACCCAATTGTAATCACAAGGTGGTGCGCCAAATTGCTCTTCGGCCATTTGAATTAAGCGGCGATTATAGGCATCCATGATCATCGACATCACTTGGCCGATAATTTCGGCGCTTACCTTGCCATCAACTAGGGCCTCAAAAATCGCTTGCCGCTCTGAAGTTAACTCTGCCAACCCTGCTGTAGTCTCGGTGTATTTGATTTTCTCAATTAAGAAAATCGCCTGCATCCGATGTTTTTGCACCAAGTGCGACGAGGTTAGTAACCCCAAAACTTCATTGCCACGTACCACAGGTAAGCTGCGAATACCCGACTGCATCATTAAAGATGCCGCTTTTAAAATTAAATCATCAGGGCCAATGGTAATAGCAGGCGTAGTCATTACCGTATGAATAGGCAAACTAATATCAAGGCCATCTGCAATGACTCGCTTGGTCATATCTCGGTCGGTAATAAGGCCAACAATGTTAGCGTCTTTTTTGATAACTGCGGTTGAGGTGCGGCAGGTATCACGCATTTCTTTGGCGACATCTTGAATGCTCATATCAATATCAACCACTGCAGCATGACCACTGGCCACTTCAGAAACTTTCTTTAAAAATAGGCCTTTCTCTTTATTGGACCACACCACATTTAAGGCCGAACGTAAGCGCAGTTGCGCCGCTGAGGAGATACTTTCACTAAACTGTTGATGTTGGGCGGTCAGTTTAAGCAGTTTTGAATGAGGAATTAAATACAGCAAGGTGTTTTCGATGGCGGTCGCGGTATAACCATCGAGGATATTCTTTAGGGGCTCTAAAAAGGTAAACCCGAATAAGTCTTCAGGGCCCATTTTTGAACGCAACACCCCGTCAGGCTTACGCTGCTCCATGGAGCCGGTACGAATAATATATAAATATTTTTCATTCGAACCGTCGCTGAATTGGATCTGCTCACCACGGCCAAGGTAGGTAATACTAATGCAGCTGGCAACATCTTTTAAAACGTCCCCTGACAGTTGATCAAACGGGTCAATTTGCCCAATAAAATCAACAATATTAGGAATTAGCGATTCATCCATTATCTTCTCTCAATCAGCGACGGGTAGATATCAAGGTCAAAAACCTTGGCATTTGTATGATTTAATATTAACGCATTTTGAGGAATAAAACGTTAACCAGACAGCAATCTTCTGCGAAAAACTGCTACTTTTTAACTTATAGAACAGCTCACAAAAAAAGGCCAACCTGTCAGTAACAAGTTGGCCTTTTTTAGCGATTAAAGCTTACTGCTGAATCGCTTCTAATTCTTGGTCACTTTGATTTAGCAACTCTTCACTGGCTTGACGAGCCTTTTCTGCATTACCCGCCATAATCGCTTCGTAAATTAAACGATGCTCTTCAATACAGGTAGTGCCACGCTTTGAGGCATGGTGGAAGAAACTCTTAAACATGGTGGTCAACACATTGGCAAACGGTAAAAAGAAGCTGTTACCAGTCGAAATAAAGATTAACCGATGAAACTCTAAATCGGCATCGACCCAACCTTCATGGTCAAACCCTTTAGAAATTCGATCCATTTCTTGAAATAGTGCGGATAACTGCATCCGCTGCTCAACCGTGGCATTGCGGGCGGCGCAAGCACAGGCTTCAGGCTCTATCGCTTTACGCAGCGATAAAAACTCTTGATAGAGATGCTCGGTTTTTTCCATGTCAATGAGCCAGTCAAGTAATTGAGAATCAAGATAATTCCAATACTCTTGCATTCGCACTCGGGTACCGACTTTGGGCTTAGACTCCAACAAACCTTTAGAGGTCAATAGCTTAATCGCTTCTCGCAATGCGGTACGGCTGACACCAAACTGAGTACAAAGGTCCATTTCCCCAGGGATAATCTCACCCTGTGGCAAATCACCAGAAATAATACTACGAGCCATTTCACATGCCACTTGCACATGTAAGCTGCGTTTTTCGCCACCAATTGGTGTAAATTTTGTGCTCATGTAGTAATACCCACCTATGATTTACACATTAATTAATACAAAAGACATAATAACTTGTATCACAAAGATACAAAGCAAAGGAGCCTTGCTGATAAGCAGAGGTTTAACAATGGCAATTGATAACCACAACATTTTAGCTAAGTTAGGCCTTGACGCAAATATTAAAGTCAGCAGTATAAAATATTTTTACTCTATATATTAGATGATTAGCAAGTAATAACAGTGAAATCTATTACACTTGTCAGCCAATAAAGTTTGTTAAACTATGTCTTTTACAATGAACTATAACGCCGACTGATACTCTTTTAACTAGTATTTGGCATCGTTTAACATTCACCAGTTTTAGACCAGTAATAATATTAATGTAATTATAATAACCTTAATTGAAGATTAATACTTAATCCTTGTTCATAGTTAATACTGACAAGCTCACAAAAATCAAAAATAATCTTTATTTCAGTGTTAAGGGTAAAAAAAATGCTGCCTGTCACCAAGGACAAAGCAGCATTTCAAGTCAGACTTCTTGTTAATTAATCACTAAAAACCAAGGAATTAGATAAAATCCCAATAGTTATTTATTCATTAAATTAACAGCTAAACATTAGAAGCTGTATTTATAACCAAGCTCGATAGCGTTATCACGCTTACCGTACCAATCGTAACCACTGTTTTCTACCATATGGCTGTCTTTAAGCATCTCAGTTTTCAGCTTAAATTTACCGTATACTGTGTGCTTTTTCGCATGTGGGAAACGGTAGTTCGCGGTAAACTCGTGCTCAAATAAACTGCGATCACCATTACTGTATACATGCTGCTCTACACCACTGTCGTTCTTGTATGATGAGATTTTGCTATAGTGGATCAAGTTATAAACAAAGCGGAAGTTATCCCAACGGTACGTCAGCCACATGTCGTAACGCATTTCTTTGTTTTTGTCATCGCGGTAGTAGCTATCGGCCGGATCATCTTTTAGTGAGATACGGTCAAGGTGCTGACTATAACGTGCACGCACTTTTACCTGCCAATCGCTATTAATTTTATAACCATAGTAACCACCAAATCGGATACTGTTGGCAGTTTCTTTGGTTTGATAATCTAATACTGGGCCCGCCTGGTGCTCGTTATTATCGCCCCAACGCGTTTGATAATCTGTTTTGAATGTCAACTCGTACTGCTCAGGGGCAAAACCCACTTCTTTTTCAGACTTGCTGCGATCATATTGCCACGCTTGTTCAACACCAAACTTAAAGCCGTTGCGCATACGATGGCCAAACTCGACTTTAGGGCGGTCGGTACGACCATCAAGCAGTTTATGTTCCCATTTAATGGCAATGGTACTTTTACCAGGGCGTAGATCATCATCATCTTCTGCTGCAGCGTTAAAGCTTAAGGCACCTAAAACAGCAATTGCTAAATACTTTTTCATTCTGATATTCCTAATTATTTTTTTAATCAAATCCAGTTAATAACGCGAGCTTATTCAGCTGACTCTGGGCCAACCTCTGCTTCAGTAAGGATCACTAAGCCTGTTGCGCCTTTACCAGCAACATTACCTTCTGGAGTTGCAAGGAATAATTTTGAATCTTCAGCAGATTCTGTTAATTCAGCAGTGCCATTACCTAAGTTTTCACGCTCTCCTGTCACTTCTTCGTAGTTACCATTGCTTGATAACGTGGTTACCGCAAACATGTTGCCAGACCAAGTAGAACCTTCACCAAGTAAGCAGTCATCACGTACACCCTTGTCACTAGAATCAACACCGTCAACACCGTTTGCCACTAGGTTGTCGGTAAGATTAACCACTGAGTCATCGGTACATGCACCAGATTTACCAAAGATGAAACCTTGTTTGGCACTCACAATCGTGTTGTTAGCAACTGTTGATGGGGCTTTGAGCGTTACGCCAGCATCGATTTCTTCATCTAGTACTGAAATAGCGCCCACTTCATTACCGGTTTTAGAACGGCTATTGTTGTAGACATAGTTATTAGTCACTGTGTGGCCTTTAGAGATAATACGAATACCCGCTTCGTACTTACCATCATCTTCACCTGAGCCATCGTTGATCATAATATTGCTAGCTACAGTGTTGTTTTCACCACCTTCTAATGACACAAAGCCATTGCTGCTAATAAAAGTGTTATTTTCAATAGTGTTACTACTTAAACGCACATAGATCATCCGGCGTGATGCATTTACGTCAGTAAATAGATTGTCGCTGATGAGTGTATTGGTCACATAGTCTGTTTTAGATGAGCTTGAAGTGCCTAAACGAATCGCAAACACGTCATTGGTGCCGCTAAAAGGGTTATCAAGGGCTAAGTTGCTGAAATGGTTGTGACTAATAACCACATCTTTATGTGATGAACTCGTACCTTGAACAGTAATGAAAGAGCCTTCTTCTGTCGGTTTGTTAGTGAAGGCGTTATAGATGATTTGAGTGCCTTCACCGCGCACCATAATCCAATCTAATGGATCATCCTGGCCATTTGATGCAAGGTTTTCACCATCAATGGTCAGTTGTGATAACACCACGCCAGCAGGCTTACTCTCAACGGTTTCATAAGCCTCACCCATTGATGATGAAGTACCTACGTTGATTAGGGTGGTGGTTGAACTGTCTTTACAGATTGGAGTAACGTCTTTAAAAGTAATGTTACGTAACTGAATGTTATCAGCAGAGATAACCACACAACCTTCGCCACCTGTAATTTGTGCCGCCGCGCCATATTCAGAGCCTTCTAGGCCATCATAAGTCGGTTCACCACCTAATAATACTAATGGGGTTTCACTGTCTAAGACTAAATTGCTTAAACCGCTAAAGCTGGCAGTATTATCTAATAAGATAACGATTTGACCATCTTCATTAACGTCAGTCGCGCCGTCAATAGCCGCTTTAAGAGTGCTCAAATCAGCATCACTAAATACCAAATCAGGGACTAAATCGCCTACCGGTTCAATTGGGTCGGTTGGATCTGTTGGATCAGTAGGGTCTGTTGGATCTTCAGTTATCGGCTTATCATAAAAATCACAGGCAGATAGCGTTGTTACAGCGAAAACAGCACTAATAAATAACGATAATTTATTAAGTTTCATACAACTTCCTTTTTTCTAAGTTTATTATTTTAATCGAATTCTTTTTTGCATTACTTTTGGATTGTGTAACTGGCACCAACATCTGCCATGGTCAGTACTTTTAAGCCCTTCGCGCCCACATCTAAATCTGCCGCTTCAAGCAAACCATTCGGTGCAACAATAAGCTTTGGCTCAGCAGTGCTAATACCTTCTGCTGGTAGATTCACGGCTTGAATAGGACCAAAATAGACTTCGTTGTTATAGGTAGGGTTAACCAGCTTAGCTACTTCATCATTACCTTTTAGGGCTAAAGACTTTTTCACTGCTGCGTAAGATAAGTTGTTATTAAAGGTCATATCGACACCAGCAAATACCGTCGATACTTTTTGATTGTCATAGAGGCTTACGCGGTGTTTTTTGTCTGAATATAAGACGTTTTGACGCGAGTTAATAACAGTGTTGTTTTCGATTAACACCTTGTTTGGCGTCGCTTGTTTGTTTAAGCCTTTACCTTTGACGTCTTGGCTTAATCGCTCACCTTGTTGCACATCGGTAATGCCGGTATTAATGGCGATGCCACCACGGACATTGCCGGTACCCATGACTCGCTCAATGTAGTTGTTACGAATAATATGGCCTTCGTCATATAAGCGAATACCACCTGAGTAACGTTTGCCATTACCAAGGATGACATTGTCTTCAACCACATTGTTGATACCGTGACGCAATGACACCATTGAAGCGCTGTTAATAATGGTGTTACCACGTAGCACGTTGCCAGCTGACTTAAATGACACTAACTCTGTTTCACCATCACACTCGTAAAATAGGTTACCTTCAATGGTAGTTTTTGATGGATAGATTGAGCTTTTTGAATCGCCGACACGAATGGCTTCCCAGCTATTTGAGTTGTAACGGATCGCATCGCTAATATCGAACTCTTCATACTGGTTATGCTTTTGGTCATAAAACAAATTACCTTTAATTACATGGTTATCTGCAGTTTCGTCACCTTTAGCTTTCTGAATACCTATCAAGGTGCCGCGTTTATGCTTACCTTCGAAGGTGTTGTTCAATAATTGATTGTTTTTGCCGTAAAGCGATAACCATAAATACTTTGGATATTCATCACGCTTAGAATCTGGCTGATAAGCGTATTTATCATTGAAGAAGTAAAACATCGAGTTTTGTAGAGTGTTGTTATTACCGCGGAAAGTGATGCCGCCCATACGCTCAGCAGGGCCACCTTCGGTAAAGACCACACCATCGAGGGTAATATTGTTACCCACAAGGTTTAGCTGCACTAAGCCGGTAAACCAAGTTTGCCCTGGTACTTTTGCTTTAATAACAACGTTACTCGCGGTGATATCGAGACGACCTAAATCAGCATATTTGCCCGGTTCAAGAATTAACTCTTCCCCATCAGCAAGTGAAGCCAGCTTGCTTTTTAACGCTGCGCTATCAATGGCCTTGATTGAGCCTGAAGTAATCACTGCTTTTTCGTGAGCAACAATATTGTCTATTGCGACCTTATTAGTCTGTGTACCCTCATCAACTTTTGAATAGTTTTCGGTGGCACATCCGCCCAGTAAACTTAACGTAACTAAACCTGCAATTAAGCTAATCTTCATTAAACCGTCCCCTTATTTGTATTATGTTATTGTTTTATTTTTGTCGCATCATATCTGTGATATTGCGCAAACTTTTTTAAACTTTTTTATCATCAAAAGTGCAACAATCAAAATTAAACAATATAAACCATAAAAAACAGCAACTTAAAAAACTTGACCATTTAAGTCAAAAAACGTTAATCTTGTTTTTTGACGCGGGTCACATTTATGGTTCGGATAATAGCAATCAAAAAGCACTGGATCTATTGTATTATTTATTAATTAGAGGGGATTTGGATAAAAAATGACTAAAAAGACATCAGTGCCGCTTTTAACCAGTGTTATTTTTATGCTAATTGCTTGCGGAGGTGGCAGTTCAGAAACGGTTCCACCTGAAGAAACGGTTCCACCTGAAGAAACGGTTCCGCCCGAAGAATGTGAAAGTTGCAGCTGGAACATAGATCAATGGAAACTCACCCTACCTGTGAGTAAAGATGATTACTACGGCACGGGTGGCGACTCTGCCGCAGAGCTAATTCCAGCTGATTGTAGCGGTAAAACTCGACTATCAAACGACACCAACGAACCCTACTTCTGGGTTGATGACAGTGATGAGCGCATGTATTTTCAGGTCAACTTAGGTGATAGTGGCGCGACTACCATCAATTCATCTTATGTACGTTCAGAATTAAGAGAGCTATATCACTATCAAACCCAAGACCCTTGCAGTAGCAGCAATCAAAACTGGGCTATAAATCAACAACATCAACTATCAAGCAGCCTGCGCATAGAGCAATACCCACAGATAAATGGCCAAGATCCTAAAGTGATTGTCGGCCAAATCCACGCTTATCAAATAAAACAAGCACTGGTTAAACTGCAATGGGATGGACCAAACAAACCAATCCGCGCCATTTTGAACGATAGCTTTGCCCCTAATAACGACAGCTGTGATAGCTGCCAGTCGTTCAGTGTTGAACTAGGCACAGTGGATGCCGGTACTCAGTGGCACTATGACATTGTGGCCAACCAGCAAGGATTAACAATCACCACTGAGATCAATAATACCACCACAGCAAGAACCCTAGCTTGGGGCGAGCCTGTACTGGCAAAAGACGGTAAGTATTACAGCTTAACAGAAGCTTGGTTAGAGGAGACTTACTACTTCAAAGCTGGAATTTATCCGCAAATCCAACCTGACGAAGACTACCAAAATCAGATTTTTGAAGTGTCATTTGACAAGATCACAATCCAGCACCAGTAGCGTTAAACGTAAATGGCAGCCGTAATATAAGGCTGCCATTAACTTATAAGCGTTAATTCCATTCAGCCCAAACGCCGCATTAATGTATGACAAATTTACAATAAGGGTTAGCAGCACTATTTACTATAAACCTTATATAAGCAGTGGCTGACGCCATATAAGATTACACTCAAACCATTAATTAAAAACCAAATAAACCTAAGTTAGTAGCAAATGGCGCAATAGTTTGCCATTAACACAATACAATAAGATCTGGATCACAGCATCGAAACCGCTAGACAACTACCCTATTTGTATTATTTAATCTTTATAACAAATTCTATGAAGGATGATATTGTGACCCAAATGACCCTACGCCCAATTGCACTACTTATAAGTGCATTAGCACTCAGTCACCAAGTACAAGCCGCCGATTTTGTGTTCTTAAATGAAGATGTTTTGCAGCAAAATCGCACCATCCTTCAAAGCAAAGATGCTAGCGCCTCAATGAAGCAAGCTTATGAACGCTTGCTTGAAGAAGCCGACATCGCCATGAAACAAGCGCCTTTTAGTGTGGCTGAAAAAGGCATGACTCCACCAAGTGGCGACAAACATGATTACATGAGTATCAGCCCTTATTGGTGGCCAGATGAAACCAAAGCTGATGGTTTGCCGTGGATCCGCCACGATGGCAAAACCAACCCAGCCTCAAAAACCACAGAAACTGACTCTAGACGCATTGGTAACTTTACCCGCTCAACCCGAGCGGTCGCCTTAGCGTATTACTTTAGCCAAGATGAAGCCTATGCCAAAAAAGGCATCGAATTTGTGCGTACATGGTTCTTGAATGAAGCCACTAAAATGAACCCTAACGTCAACTACGGTCAAGGGGTTCCCGGCAGAGCAGAAGGACGTCGAGGCGGTATTATTGATACCCGCACCCTTGCCGACAGAATGCTAGATGCCATTGCTATTTTGTCGCAATCAAAGCATTGGACTGAACAAGATGAGCAGCAAATTAAGCAGTGGTACAGCGAGTACTTAGATTGGCTAATTGTTGATGATCTGTCTGGCGGCCCTAAAGGTGAGGCGGCAGCGGCTAATAACCATGGCACTTGGTATGACTTCCAAGTGGCCAGCATCGCTTACTTTATTGGTAATGATCACCTGACTAAACAGATGGTGCAAAAAGGAAAAATGCGGGTTGATACCCAGTTTGAAGCTGACGGCTCACAACCCCATGAGATTGAGCGTACTCGTGCCTACCATTATCACTATTTCAGTATTGTGCCATTAGTGGGCATTGCTGAACTCGGTGAAAAAGTCGGGGTTGATTTGTGGAACTATGAAAACGACAAAGGCGGCTCGATGGCTCAAGGTATCCAGTTAATGGCCAACTACCATGATCCCGCAGTGAAATGGCCTTACTCACAAAAAGATGACCGTCGCCGCGTTGAGCGCATGACTAGCATCTACTTAAAAGCCGGTGAGTCACTGAATAAACCTGAGTGGATAAAGCTTGCCAAAGACACCGACTTTAGCCAGTTCAGCGTTAAAAAGAACTTAGCCGAAGTGTGGGAGCAGCGTGACATTGAGCTGCTTTATCACAAGCAATAATCATTAATAAAATCCTAACACCCAGTCGCAAACGCTACTGGGTGTGTTATTTATAGTGTCAAACAGGAGGCAAGATGCCACACCGTTTAATAAAAACTACCATTGCTACAGCGATGACAATAGGGCTTTGTTCAAGCGCCTATGCCGCCACAGACTTAGCCACTCAGCAGCAAGCCTACAAAGCCAAACTCAGCCAAGCATTAAGCCCGACGCTGGCACCTGCGCAAAATTTTGATTTATCGCAAATGAAAATCAATCTGCCTATTCCTGATCATCGCCCTGCGCGCCAAGGTCAAGTAATGGAAATTGAAGTGGATGAACTTAACGATAGCGTGCGCCCGTACACTAACCACTTTTGGTTTTACAGCCACCCTGAAACTGGCGCCATGGTAATGGCATCACCTAACACAGCACCCACTACTAAAAACAGCGCCAATGCCCGCTCTGAACTGCGGATCATGCTCAATGGTGAAGGGACCAAGGTCAACCCCAAGCACCCAAGCAATAACTTTGTCATTGATACTCACCCTAACAAGCAAGCTTATGGCGCTATCGGCGGCCAGTTAAGTGCCACCGTTGCGGTTGATTGGGTTAGTGTTAGTGGCGATGACAGTAAATTCCCATCCCACTCGGTGGTGGTTGGCCAAATTCATGGATCAAGTAAAGTTGAACCACTTAAAATTTACTACCGCAAAATGCCAAACCATGAATATGGTTCACTGTTTTGGAACTATGAAGTTTACCCAGCAGATATAGACCAACGCTACGATATCCCTATTCCAATTTGGGGCAGCGATACGTTAACCAAGCAAAGTGACGATCCTGTTGATGGCATCAAGCTAGGGGAGCTATTTAGCTATGACGTCAATGTTGTCGGCAGCTTGATGACGCTAACCTTTGTCAAAAATCCTGGTACCGATGCCGCCCAAACCAAGGTATTTAAAACCGATTTAAGTCAGCCTTACCCAGGTCACCCCATTGACCAAGGTTATGGCAGCGACAACATGTACTTTAAAGCCGGTGCTTATAACCAATGTAATCAAGGTACTGCGCACCCAGTTTGGGGCACGGGATGCACTAACAACGGCGTCGCCGCAGGAGATTACACCCAAGTGAGTTTTTATAAGCTGAACTTGAAACAGTAGTGTTGTGGGTCATTTAAGTCAGTAACTAAGCCAGCTACAAGCCAAAAAAAGCCAGCGACAAGCTGGCTTTTTTTGGCTAAAAATAACACTCATTAGCTAGCATTTATCGTTAATTTCGAGCTTGAGATCTTGATTTTTTAAACTGCAAACGAAGTTTGATAACTAAAAACCTATCGCCATAACCTTATTGTGCCCAGCAGGTAATAAGCACCGAAAATACAACAAATGACAGAACTGACAACCCAAAATGTTAGCGAGTTTTGGTGCACCAGGGGATCGGATGTGAAAAACGGTACAATTAACCCTGCAATACCGCGCACTAAATACACTGCGGAGATTAAGACTAAGCAGGTTTTTAATAGAGGAAGCTTGAAGATAACCCCTGCGCCAGATAGGGCGTAAAAGCCCCAGCCCGCTAGAATAGCAGCGATGATAAGCGTGACTATCGTTGGGTATGAGTCACCAGCTGCAGCCATCTGCGCCATCCCCTCTCCAGCACCGAAAAAACGGTACCAATCCGGCCCGCCGAAAATACAGCCGATGTGTAATAACGCAGCGAAAAAGCTTAAGTACGCAGCAACAATAAGTAAATTATTTCTTTGCATCTAAATCCCTTTAGAACATAACGTTTATAGCCAGCCAATGACTGTACATTCAGCAAAGCTATTGATTAATAAGTACTCTAGCAAATCAAAATCGAAATCGAAATAACGAGTAGGCTTAATGGCCAACACTCACTTCTAATTACAACGTTAATCTTTTTAAATC
The DNA here is from genome assembly GCF_041469265.1 of Shewanella sp. 10N.286.51.B2. Classification (NCBI taxonomy): domain Bacteria; kingdom Pseudomonadati; phylum Pseudomonadota; class Gammaproteobacteria; order Alteromonadales; family Shewanellaceae; genus Shewanella; species Shewanella sp. 10N.286.51.B2. Next base: position 13,322 of record NZ_JBFRKH010000019.1, on the reverse strand, counting down.
AGCAAACCAAGTTTGAAATACTCAATTTCCCATTGGCAAATAGCCAAAAAAAAACCACCTAGATAACTAGGTGGTTTTCATGGTCAACATTTTGTAGGGAACTGAGTTAACGGTTCAATCTAACCATATTTAAAGCTTAGCTATTGCTTGCTTCTGCCTCAAGGGCTGCATCTTCAATCTTGTCGTCTACCGCTTTAATCAACACTAGACCCACGGTAAGTACAATGCCGCCACACAAGATAAAGATAAAGCGTCCGGTCATTTCGTTAGGAATGAAGAACATCGACATGATCCCAATACCTGCCACCGAAATCAGTGAACCGAGCATTTTACGTTGCTTGTTATCTAATTTCTGCTGCTCTTCACCTTCTGAAATCAACGGTGTATCAAGGTTCTCGAAGAATTTATCTACATCTTTTTGACGCTCTGCAGTTAATGGCTTGTAGAACAATGTTGATGCCACGAAGAAGCCAGCAGTAAACACTAAGTGACCCACTAAACCAATGGCAACCACAAGCTCTGACCACTCACGAGAGGTTAACTGATTGTCTAAGTTAAACGCAGTTTCTATCATTTCTGGGGTAATAATAAAGCCCACAAAGAATGAAACAAAACCACCGACAACTAAGGTACCCCAACCAGCCCAGTCCGGCGTTTTCTTAATAAAGAAGCCACAGAAAGCAGGGATAGTCATCGGGAAACCAATCAAGGCGCCCACGTACATCATGGTATCGAATAAGCTTAACCCTTTGAGCGAGTTGATAAACAATGCCACCAAGATAATCGCAACACCAAAGAAAGTAGAGGTTAGCTTAGAAACCACCACTAGCTCTTTCTCGTTCGCTGTTGGGCGAACAATCGGCTCATAGAAGTTTTTAACAAAAATACCTGAGTTCTTATTCAGACCAGAATCCATAGAAGACATGGTTGCTGCAAACATGGCCGCAATCAATAACCCAACCATACCTGCAGGCATGTAAGTTTCTACAAAGTAAAGGTAAGCAAAATCAGAGGCTTTGCCAGCTGCATCTGGGTAAGCCAGTGCCAAGTTAACCCCTTCACCAGCTATAAACCAGCTTGGCATGAACCAAATTAATGGGCCCATGGTCATTAAAATACACGCTAACAATGCTGCTTTACGGGCATTTTTAGAGTCTTTTGCAGCAAGGTAACGGTATGAGTTCAGCATGTTATTGGTAATACTGAACTGCTTTAAGAAGATAAACACACCCCACATAGCAAAGATGCTCAAGTAGTTCATGTCGTTACCAACAATGAATGACTCAGTTGGGAAGTTTTCAATGATGTTATTTACGCCACCACCTTGAATAATTGCCACTACCGCACAAGTAACGGTTACGGCCATAATCACCAGCATTTGCAAGAAGTCTGAGGCGATAACCGCCCAAGAACCACCAGTCACTGACATCACTAATACCACAAGACCCGTTAGGATAATGGTGGTGGTCATGTCAAAGCCAAAGATGCCAGAGGCAATAATAGCCAAACCATTTAACCAAATACCCGCGGTAATAACGCTGTTTGGCATGCCAGTCCAAGTAAACACTTGCTCGTTAACTTTACCGAAGCGCATTCTAATGGCTTCAATTACGGTAACAACGCGAAGTTGGCGGAATTTAGGAGCGAAGTAGAGGTAGTTCATCAGGTAGCCAAAGGCATTGGCTAAGAACAATATTGCGACGGCAAAACCGTCGGTGTACGCTTTACCTGCAGCACCGGTAAAGGTCCAAGCACTAAACTGCGTCATAAACGCCGATGCACCAACCATCCACCACAGCATGTTTCCGCCGCCACGGAAGTAATCACTTGTATTGTTAGTGAACGTTCTAAACATCCAACCAATACCAATCAGGAATAAGAAATATATTCCGACAACAATCGTGTTAAGTTCCATTGTTCAACCTTAATCTAATACGCTTGAGTTGACTATAATCTAAAAGCCCCATTTAATTGTACTACAATATAGCAAATGTGTGATCAAACACATAATAGTTATTCGGCTATTTTATTTGCAGTCGCATTTTATGATTTAGATTCATTTTCAACAAAAACCAAAAATAAAATAAAACGATAAAAAACAGGAGTATATCAAGTTTAAGTGAGTGAGTTCACACATTTTATCTTAAAGAAAAAACACAAATAATTATTACATTATGACAGTTAAGAGTAGTTACTCTTTCACCACAACCACCCAATTGTAGTATTTATTAACTATTTAGAGAGAGATTTCACTCACGAAGATTAAACAAAGTCACTTTCAAACCACCTCAAAAAGCTGTTATGTGTGTAAAATACACTTAATTAATATTCAAAAAGTTTGACAGCACTGCACTCATAGTAAGTGACAGCAACAAGCATTAAAATAGCACCTAAGTGCGTTGCCCACTTTCTCAATTAGCAGCTTAAAAGATGTCGCTAACCTTACTGAATGAGACTTTAATGGCAAAACCCAACCCTAAAGGCCCTAGTCGCACTGTCGATATCTTCTGTGGCAAATGTAAAACCCAACTTTTTAAGTACCGCAAAGGGGGCAAAGGCGCATTAGTAAAATGCTTTAAAGAGCGCATTGTAAATGATTACACCACCAGCCCATGTATATGTCCGCAATGTGAAAGCACTTTTGCTAGAGACACCTTGGTTCGTGGTACCCCTGCCTTTAAGATGATTGGCGGCAAGGTAACCATGAAATAAAGTCTATTAAGTCGCTGCGTTATTCAAGTCATCGCTTAACAAGCTAATCGACCCGCTGCTGATAAAGCCCATAAAAAATGCCGCCCATTACCATAAGGTATTGGGTGGCATAACGGTTTCATACTAACAAGCAGTCTCACCTAGCGTTTACATCCAGGTAAGCACTTATCATCATTAGTCTAAATGGCTTACCGCTTCTAATGTCAGCTTGATCATGTCATTCAAGGTCTGTTGACGCTCTTCAGCGCTCAAGTGTAAACCTTGTCTTAAATGATCGGTCACTGTCATCATTGCTAATGCATTAGCGCCGTATTCCGCAGCGACGCCGTAAAGCCCAGCGGCTTCCATTTCAACGCCTAAGATGCCGTACTTTTCCATTAGGTCGTAACGTTCTTCATCTGCACTATAAAATAAGTCAGAAGAATATAGGTTACCGACATGGTAACTTGCACCTTGTTTTTCAGCTGCATCAGCCGCTAAACGCAACATGTTAAAGTCAGCAATCATAGCAAAATCGGTATTAGCAAAGCGCGAACGGTTAACCGCTGAGTCTGTGCTTGCACCCATTGCCATAACCACATCCATCAATTTAATTTTATCGCTCACAGCGCCACAAGAACCGATACGGATAATGTTCTCAACGCCGTATTCGGTGATCAACTCTTTAGCATAGATAGAGATTGACGGAATGCCCATACCAGAACCCATCACTGAAATCGGCTTACCTTGAAACTCACCGGTATAACCCAGCATGTTACGAACATCAGTCACTAGCTTAGGGTTATCAAGGAAGTTTTCAGCAATATATTTAGCACGTAGAGGGTCGCCAGGCATTAAAACTGTCTTAGCAAAAGCACCTTCTGGGGCATTAATATGTGGGGTCATGTGTTACTCCAATAAAAAGCCTGCTACTGATAAGCAGGCGTAAAAAATTAAGGTTATTAGCCGGCTAAGCTAAATAATAAACCGGCAATAGTACCGCTCATTAAGTTTGCTAGTGCAGCGGCAATTAAGGCTTTCATGCCAATTTCACCTAGGTCATGACGACGCTCTGGGCACAATGCCGCTAAACCGCCAATCACCATGGCGAGTGAGCCAATGTTAGCGAAGCCACAAAGGGCAAAACTGATAATAATTTGGGTTTTTGGCGACAGCTCTGAAGCCACTTTTAAGAAGTCGAGATAGGCAACAAACTCATTAATCACCATTTTTTGGCCGATAAATGAAGCCGCTTGGGTCGCTTCAGACCAAGGCACACCCATTAACCATGCAAGTGGCGCTAATAAGTAACCTAAGATGGCTTGTAGCGTTAGATCTGCAATACCAAACCAACTACCTACGCCACCGATAAGACCGTTAACCATTGCAATCAATCCCACAAATGCAATCAGTAGCGCAGCAACCATCATCACCTGTTGCATGCCCATCGCTGCGCCATTGGCGGCAGCATCAAGTACATTGCTCGGTTTGTCTTCTTGCTCATCCATGACCTTACCAATGTCATTACGAGGCGTTTCAGTTTCTGGCCACATAATTTTGGCAAACAACAGTCCTGCTGGTGCAGTCATAAAGGCAGCGGTCAGCACGTACTTAATATCAACACCCATTTGGATATAACCAATCATGGTGCCACCAGCAACAGAGGCTAAACCGCCAGTCATCACTGCAAATAGCTCTGAGCGGGTCATGTGTTTTACAAAAGGACGCACCATTGAAGGGGCTTCAATCGGTCCCACAAAAATATTGGCGGTTGCCGATAAGGACTCAGCGCGGCTAGTGCCAAGTATTTTTGATAATGCGCCGCCAATAATGCCAATAAACAGCTGCATGATGCCAAGGTAATACAGCACGGCGATGAGCGAGCTAATAAATACCACAATAAATAACACGTTAATTAAGAAGATGAATCCAACACTGAATTTGGCTAAGTCACCAAACACGAAGCTTAAGCCTTCATTGCCGTAGCTAATAACGTGCATCACGCCATTAGAAGCGCTATCCAATATGGTTTGACCCATTGGCACGTACATTACAAATGCACCAAAGGCGACTTGGAATGCTAACGCACCGATAACCGTTCTTAGGTTAATAGCCTTTCTTCGTTCTGACAGTAAAACAGCTAAACCAATCAAGGCACACATGCCTAGTAAACTGATGAAAACATCCATACATTTTTAACTCACTAAACTCTACGATACGAGCAGTTTAGCGAGCAATGGCACGGACTCAAGCAATAGATACCAGTCGGGATGATTATTTTTATTAGACGATTAAAAGCCTGACAACGCCTTATAAATAACAACACAAAGCCTAAATAGCGCTTTCACAAGGAGCAGACAGGCAGCAATCAAATTACAACTTAAAAACATCACCAACATCATCCTCACAAGGGTGACCAACTGAATCAATAGCGGCGTGATTTCAAACAGAATAAAATGTCACTTTATCCGATCAAATTATTACAATTAAGTAATTTTACAACACTAAAAAACGTTAAAAATTAGCCCCAAAATGCTTCACTTTCGAAGTACTCAAACAAGAACAATGATTCAAATAAGATAGATGAAGATGAAAAAGCCCGTTAAACGGGCTTTTTATTTAGAATGACCATTAAATAGCACTGCGGTAACTGTAACGATAAATCAGTTCGTATTCAGTTTGGTCACAGGTAACTTGGTCGATAGCCCTGCTGCAATAGCAACAAAGGCCGCAGAGATCCACAAGCAGGCTTCTAGACCATAAAACTGAAACATTGCCCAGATAATACCGTACCG
>NZ_JBFRKH010000019.1:6872-7058 GCF_041469265.1 Shewanella sp. 10N.286.51.B2 | reverse complement strand
AGGGACACTTCATCACTGTCGGCAATAATTGTGACTATTAATTAGTGCGTAAATTAGTGCGTGCTCAGTTTGGTCACAGGTAACTTGGTCGATAGCCCTGCTGCGATGGCAACAAAAGCCGCCGAGATCCACAAGCAGGCTTCTAGACCATAAAACTGAAACACGAGCCCAGATAATACCGTACCG
>NZ_JBFRKH010000019.1:0-6043 GCF_041469265.1 Shewanella sp. 10N.286.51.B2 | reverse complement strand
AGGGACACTTCATCACTGTCTGCATAGCTCACGATTAAATAGCTATGCAATGATGAGTTCACCGCAAACACAGCGCCAAATATCAGTAAGCCAATGATAATGCTGCTTTGCACATAAAAGTCCATCTGTAACGCCAGTGCGATAGCCGCAGGAATGACGCATAAATAGCTGGCCCACAATACCGCTGCACGGCCGCTAGGCACTTGGCCATGCTTTTTACCAGTAATGTAAGGTGCGAAGGATTGCACAATGCCGTAACCAATAACCCAACTTGCCATAAAGCCGCCCACCCACCAGTGATCCCAATTAAAGGTCACCGCCAAAAACACTGGCAAGGCCACCACAAACCACACATCACGAGCGCCGAATAAAAACATTCGCGCTGCAGACAATATGTTGATTGAACGACTTTTTGAAAACACCTCTTTAAACTTGGGTTTACTCTTGGCTTTACCTAGATCCTGCTTAAGCGTAACTAAGCTAAATAGCCATACCAGCGCCAACAGTGACGCCATTAAGATAATCGCCCCTCTGAACTCAAGTAATGTCAGTAATAAGCCGCCTAAGAAGAAACCCACCCCTTTTAAGGCATTTTTAGAGCCGGTAAGAATTGCGACCCACTGATATAACTTGCCCTCAGCCCCTACAGGCACCAAGAGTTTAATGGCGCTTTTAGCACTCATTTTATTTAAATCTTTAGCAATACCTGACAGTGCCTGCGCCAACATAACATAGCCAATACTAAGCATGTCAGCCGGCACCGCTAACATGGCTAAGGCGATAATTTGCAGCCCCAAACCAATATTCATGGTTTTATTCAGCCCCAAACGCGCCCCAAGCCAACCGCCCACTAAGTTAGTGACCACCCCAAAGATTTCATAAAACAAAAACAGCATGGCAATATTGAGCGGGCTATAACCTAAGTGGTGAAAATACAGCACCACCAGCATCCGCAGTGCACCATCGGTTAAGGTAAACGCCCAATAATTACCGGTTATCACCAAGTACTGCTTAATCTGTGGTGATAAATTGCTTAATGATAAAAGCCCCATTAACTCATAACCTATATCTAGTTTTTGTCAGCCAAACCAACCATGCGTACCAATTCCGCAGTGCGATTTGCATAGCCCCACTCATTGTCGTACCACACATACAGTTTTACTTGAGTGTCATTGACCACCATAGTAGATAAGGCATCAATAATGCTTGAGCGCGGGTCGGTTTTATAATCGATTGAAACCAGCGGACGCTCCTCATAACCTAAAATATCTTTAAGCTCGTTTTCTGCAGCCTGTTTTAGTACTTGGTTGATCTCAGCAATATCGGTTTTACGCTCAACTTCAAATACGCAATCGGTTAAAGAGGCATTGGTTAATGGCACTCGAATCGCGTGACCGTTAAGCTTGCCTTTTAGCTCAGGGAAAATATGGGTAATTGCCGTTGCTGAACCTGTGGTGGTAGGAATTAAGCTAGTGCCACACGCACGGGCGCGGCGTAAATCTTGATGCGGTGCATCAATAATGGTTTGGGTGTTAGTAATGTCATGAATGGTGGTCATCGAGCCATGCTTAATACCAATTTTTTCATGAATAACTTTAACCACAGGGGCTAAACAGTTAGTGGTACAAGAGGCTGCGGTCACAATAGGGTGAAGCGCTTTATCATATAAGCCTTCGTTAACACCCATCACGATATTCAGCACGCCATCTTCTTTAACCGGCGCAGTAACAACGACACGTTTTACGCCTTGATCTAAATAAGCTTGCAGCAATGCTTTGGTTTTAATTTTACCCGACGCCTCAACCACTACATCACACTGTGACCAGTCAGTATCTTGGGTTGCCACATTTTGAGTACATGGGATGGTTTTGCCATTAATGACCATGGCTTGAGTGCCATTCACTTCAGTATGGCTTGCTTCATGATGCCAACGGCCATGAACTGAATCAAAGGTCATCAGGTGCGCTAGTGTTGCGGCATCGCCCGCGGGATCATTGATATGCACAATTTCAATGTCACCCCAATCAAATGCGGCGCGCATTGTTAAACGTCCCATACGGCCAAAGCCGTTAATTCCGATTTTAATAGTCATTAGTAAGTTCTCTGCTGTTTCTTAAGGTTAATTTTTAAATTTGTTCTGTAATTCTTTGCTTAGCGCTAGTTACAAAAGTTTGCCTTGCTAAAGTTTGCCTTGCTTGGCCGACCTTGCATTTGCGCTAGCCTTTGCAGCGGCGCGGCTATTAGGGAAATATTATTTTCAGTGGTTTGTGCTATCACAGATTTGGCCCACAAAGGCAGCTCGGCATTAATCCGATAAAACACCCACTGGCCATGTTTACGGTCGCTGATAATGTTGGCTTTTTTAAGCACCGCCAGATTACGCGATACCTTGGGCTGACTATCTTCTTCCAATGCCTGCATCAACTCACAGACACATAACTCACCATGATAGTGGGTCAACATTAAGGTTTTTAAGCGAATGTCATCAGTTAAGCATTTATAAAAAGCGCTAGGTTCGAGCTGCTTTACTGGCTCAGTGCTGGTGGCAGTTTCAGAACTAATAGATTTAGAGTTAATAGATGTAGAGCTAATAGGCTCTGCTTCCACTAAAAGAAACATCGACAAGCGATTATTGAGTTCATTTAAGGTGGTTAAAAATGGATGATAACCTTGACGCGATTTTGGATCGGGAAAATCCCATGCCAGTTGTTTACCGGCAGCTTCATAACTGCGGCACTCATCAGTGGCACGATCACAAAGGGTGATGACATAATCAAACTGCTGCGCTTTAAAGTCGCTAATAGGATTTGAAACAAGCTGAGTCATATTAGCCGTATCAATACCAAAACGGTACAAGGCATCAATAGCACGAGGATCCACCGCTTCAGGCTGAGTACCCGCACTATAAACCTCAAAGCGATCCCCCGCCCGATGCTTTAACAACACTTCAGCCATTTGCGAGCGGGCTGAATTGCCCGTACACAGAAATAACACTCGTTGTTTGTTAATACTCATATTTATACCCATTCAAAACTTATATAAAAGATTGTATATACGAAATACCATATATTCTAGTTTTATTTTGAGCTTAGAATGATAAGTTTCAGCTAATATTCAAACTCCCATAAACAAAAAAGCCCCAACATCTGCATGTTGAGGCTTTTAAAATGCTAGTAATTAACTCTCGATTTATTCAACCGTTACCGATTTGGCTAGGTTACGTGGTTGATCCACGTCTGTACCTTTAATTAGTGCCACATGGTATGACAATAACTGTAGTGGAATGGTATAAATCAGCGGCGCCATAAACTCATCACAGTGTGGTACTGGGATTACCTTCATGGTGTCATCAGACTCAAACTCGGCATCTTTATCGGCAAACACATACATTAAGCCACCACGAGCACGCACTTCTTCGACGTTTGATTTAAGCTTTTCAAGCAGCTCGTTGTTAGGTGCGACAACAATAACCGGCATGTCAGCATCAATAAGTGCTAATGGGCCGTGCTTTAGTTCACCAGAGGCATAGGCTTCTGCATGAATGTATGAAATTTCTTTCAGCTTTAGTGCGCCTTCCATTGCGATTGGGTATTGATCACCTCGGCCTAAAAATAGTGCATGGTGCTTGTCGGCAAAGTCTTCGGCTAGCTCAGCAATGGCATCATCTAAACCAAGGGCTTGCTCAACTTTCGCAGGCATAGATTGTAGGCTTTGGGTGATAGCGGCTTGCATTTCTTCACTCATGCCATTGTGACGACCAATTGCTGTGGTTAGCATTAATAAACCAGCCAATTGCACGGTAAAGGCTTTAGTTGAAGCCACACCAATTTCAACGCCGGCTTTCATCATGTAAGCCATATCAGATTCACGCACTAATGATGAACCAGGTGCATTACAGATGGTTAAGGTGGCTTTATAGCCCATTTCTTTTGCTAGACGCATTGCCGCTAAAGTATCAGCTGTTTCACCTGATTGTGAAATCGTCACCAACAAGCTGTTAGGGAATAAGTGCGATTTGCGATAACGGAACTCAGAGGCAATTTCAACATTACAGGATACGCCTGCCCAGTCTTCTAACCAGTAACGCGCCGCCATACCCGCATGGTAACTGGTACCACAGGCAATGATTTGTACGTGTTTGATGTCTTTTAAGAACTCGGCTGCGTTGTCACCAAAAGCAGTATCTAATACTTTACCACCAGCAATACGGCCTTCTAAAGTATGGGCGATGGCAGTTGGCTGCTCGTAGATTTCTTTAAGCATGTAGTGACGGTATTCACCTTTATCACCGGCATCGTGGGTGACTTCTGACTCTTTCACTTCACGCTCTACTGCATTGCCATCAACATCAAAAATATTCACTTCACGGCGAGTCACTTCGGCTACATCACCTTCTTCTAAAAAGGCAAATGAACGGGTAACAGGTAATAAAGCCAGCTGATCTGATGCGATAAAGTTTTCACCTAAACCGTAACCCACGACTAACGGGCTACCACTACGGGCAACAACCATGCGAGAGTTATCACGGCGATCGACAACTACAGTTCCGTAAGCACCTTCTAGTTGTTTAACAGCAGTTTGCACAGCGGCAACTAGGGTGTCATGTGTTTTCAACTCGTGATGAACAAGGTGACAAATCACTTCGGTGTCAGTATCTGATGCAAAGCTGTAACCCAAACCTTTTAGCATTTCGCGCAGTTTATTATGGTTTTCAATAATACCGTTATGCACTACGGCAATATCGCCTTCAGACACATGTGGATGAGCATTACGCTCGCTTGGCTCACCGTGGGTTGCCCAACGGGTGTGCGCAATACCTGTGCCGCCAGCCAGTGGTGCTGCGGCTAACGCATCTGATAACTCTTGTACTTTACCGACGCGGCGAGTACGGCCAAGTTGATCATTATTGATGATGGCAACACCTGCAGAGTCATAACCACGGTATTCAAGGCGCTTAAGGCCTTCTACTAAAATTTCAGCCACATCTCTTTGCGCTACTGCGCCTACGATTCCACACATAATTTATGTCCAATTATTTAATTTAGTAAAAATGAAAAACTATTCTTTGTGAGTAGCCAAAATGACTCTCACACCATATTCTGTAATTGTGGCCACAGTCTCTGCAGGTAGCTTGTCATCAGTGACTAATACACTGATATTGCTCCAAGGTAATTCGAGGTTGGGGATCCTGCGGCCAAACTTGTCCGACTCAAGCATCACGATAACGTCTCTTGAGACCTCTGCCATCACTTTGCTTAAGCCAGTTAATTCGTTAAAGGTGGTGGTGCCACGGGCTAAATCAATGCCATCTGCGCCAATAAATAGCTGGTCAAAGTTATATGAGCGTAGTACTTGTTCCGCTATTTGACCTTGAAACGACTCTGAATGCGGATCCCAAGTGCCGCCGGTCATCAATAATGTCGGCTCATTTTCTAACTCATGGATGGCGTTTGCCAGTTGCAATGAGTTCGTCATCACTAACAAACCGCGCTTATGATTGAGCTGTTGAATTAACCCTGAGGTGGTACTGCCGCTATCAATGATAATGCGGTTGTGATCGTTAATTAATTCAGCCGCAGCTTTGGCGATTGATAATTTATTAGGGGCTATTTTGCTGCTAAATGCCTGAGTGACTTCATCAGGTATAGCAACTGCGCCACCATAGCGGCGTAATAACAGTCCGGTTTTTTCTAAAGTGGCTAAGTCTTTACGAATGGTGACTTCAGAAGTTTCGAACCGTAAGGATAACTCATCAACACTGACTTCACCTTGGCTATTCAACAGGCTAATAATGCTATGGCGTCGCTGCTGTGTGTTTCTTTTATTCATGTTCAGTAGCTTAAGTTTCGGTTCGAAAGACATATTATAACTAAACGAAACTTTTTTACTAGCCTTTGAAAGTTAGCTATTTCAAATTTAGCCCAACAAAAAGCCCCTATCATTGATATAGGGGCTTGATATTGATAATCAAAAGTTAAAGTAAGCTAGCAGTGTCACTGTAACAATTGTGGCAGTAATTTACTTAGAGGGTGTAACAGATTCT
>NZ_JBFRKH010000018.1:0-383 GCF_041469265.1 Shewanella sp. 10N.286.51.B2 | reverse complement strand
AAAAGCCCTTGCGCTAAATCTTAACTTGCCTATAATGCGCATCCACTGACACGGCGACAGGCCAATAGCCTCAAGGTGTTAGCGTTAATTAAGACGCTTTTAAAGCGTCATAATTAACCGGTTGAAAAGCATTTTAAATTAACGTTAAAAATGACTTGACGCCAACAACGGGAAGTGTAGAATACGCATCCCTAAGCCAACGACCTAGCGTCAAATGGCTGCTGATATGGAAGATTATTTCTTACATAATTAGCAACGCTCTTTAACAAATCAAACAAGAAATCTGTGTGGACACTCACAGGTGTTGAGTTAATCGAAATTGCTCATTCTTTCTCGTAAAGAATGGTGCAATCAAAATTATTATCAATGTAACGATGAGTGTT
>NZ_JBFRKH010000017.1:0-75769 GCF_041469265.1 Shewanella sp. 10N.286.51.B2 | reverse complement strand
CGATGCTAAAAAACTATGGCATATATATGGCGTATAACAGCCACAGTATCGGCAAAGCTTGGTACATCATCGCCGCTGTGGGACGATTTCGGCAGTAGGGGTTTATCTTTACGGTAAGTGGTTGTTTAAACTGCAACAGAGCTAAAGTAAATTTAAACAAAAAAGCTGACAAGGCTATTCATAGCATTGTCAGCTTTTTTATGGCGCTAATTTAGTATTACGCTGCTTTTAACGACGCTGGTGCTGCAGTGGTTTCAGCTTTACTTGCTGCAAATCTGACTTTTCCAACAGGCAAAATCACCCGGCCATATTCAGCATTCAACACTTGCGCCATGGCAAAGTAAATGGCGCTTAAGCCACATAAAATACCTTCAAAGCCAGCAATGGTGCCAATTAGCTCGCTGCCGGTAAAATCTCGCGCAGCTAATAGGAAGAATAAAATAGTTAGCAAGCCAAAGACAATTTGCTTGGCTAATGGATAACGCATAGAGCCAATAAACATAAAGCCAGTAAACATGCCCCAAAGCGCTAGGTACCAACCCATAAAGCTTGCAGGACTTGCCGCAAAACCCATTTTAGGCATGACAAGTAGACCCACTAAGGTTAACCAAAATAGCCCATAAGAAGTAAATGCTGTAGTGCCAAAGGTATCGCCACGTTTAAAGCACATGATGCCGACAATCACTTGGCCAATGCCGCCGTAAAAAATACCCATAGCAAGGATCATTGAATCAATTGGGAAAAAACCCGCATTATGAATATTAAGCAAAATGGTGGTCATACCGAAGCCCATTAAACCAAGTGGCGCTGGGTTTGCATATGAATGTGTTTGCGGTGTCGACATTGAGTTCCCCTACAGGAAGTGATCAATTAAAAAGAGTAGTGACGATAGTGTCGCCACACTAGATTAACTTTGGTTAATCTTAGCGACGCGCATAATAGAGTAACCGCTGGGGGCGATCAAACTGGCACTCAAGCCCTATGAGGGATAGACGCACTAAATAATGACATTAATTAGTGTTATTTTTCAGTTTGTTAATTTATAAAACGACTTAAAGCGCAGTGCTAACCCCTTAACGACTCTCTAGATCTCAAATATGGTCGATAACTGCTGTTACTCACAAAAAACATGCCTTAGCCCAAGCTTGATAGCAAACTAAAGCTGGCTTGCAGGTTCAAAAAATGCATTGACTCACAAAAATGAATAAAAACGCCATTGAGAACAATAAAAAGGTCCAATTCAAAAAATACAGATAAAAAAGGGAGCCCGAAGGCTCCCAGTGGTTTATTTGCTATGAGAAGCAGGGGATCTCATAGCTGATGAAACATCTCTTATTGCTAACTAGTGTGCGCCTCCAGCATGCATCACATCAACACCATAAGTTTTACCTTCAGCATGACAAGTTGAGCAAGATTCAACGGGTAGATTAGCTGTTGAAGATGGCTCGCCCTCAACTATCGCACCATTACTCTTGAAGTGAGCCATTGCAGAGGCACTTGAGTGTGCGTGACAAGTACGACATGCTTCAGCGGTAGGGCTAATGAACATTGTTGCACCAGCATCTACTGCGATTGCACGTTTACCTGAAGTAAGGCCACCATCTGCGGCGAATAAACTCACATCATCTTTATGACAAGCTGAACATTCAGTAGCAACTGCTGGGTAACCTTCTGTTTCCATATCTGAATTTAAGTGTATTGCAGGGAAACCACGGTTATCATCCCAAAGACCTGAATGGAAACGGTGAGCTACAGTGAATAAGTCACGGTTGCTATAGGTTAAGCCTTCAATTGTTTCAAATACTGGGTCGCCATTTTCATCAACTGCATCTGTTTTATATTCAACAGTCGCATGATAAGAACCACCCCAAGTGTCGTTATGACAACCTACACATTGGTCGAAACGTTCGTTACCGTAATGCTTAGCAATACCTAATGAAGTATGACAAGTATTACATTTAGCTTCATCAGCGGTTACCCGTGCTGGGTCACTAAAGCGAGATATCGTTGCGCCGCTACCATCAGCATTGGCTAGATTCCAGTAAGCTGGCGCCATAGTGACTGCAACATAACCAACATCATATTGCGCTTCGCCGCTTGAATCTAAACACTCAATGAGCATACCTTCTGAATCGGCACATACTGAGAATCTAGGTGTTACAGAAATACTCTTTCCGTCTAGATTAAACTCACCTAATTGAGTCACCATTAACTGGCCAGCGGATGCAACGACACCATTTAGATTAACCGAAGCACTGCCGTAGTAAGTACCATCAGTGTCTACCCAACCGGTTTTCATTTCATCGTATTTAGTAAAGTTAGTGAACTCGAAACCATCTTCAACGGCAACACCATCAATAGTGACATCAAATGTAATCACCATTTCATCCATGTCAACTGTTGCGCTTTCAGTGTAACTCACACTATTTAAAGCAATTTCAATTGAATCAGTGGCAATCGCTCTCGCTGCAACATTATGTGCTTGCATTGGGCTTAAGCTACCTGCGCCATGACAACCAGAACAGGCTGCATCACTTTCAGGTACGATACCTAGGTGGTTTTCACCAGTGGCTAAATCTACATCGGTATGACATGACACACATGCTTCTGCGTAAACATTATCATTCCATTGCATACCGTTATCATGACATGCGGTACATTGATTTATTTCTGATGGGAAGCCAATTTCGCCAAACATCTCTGCAGCTTCACCTTCTAGATCGTCAATATGATGACCAGCGTGTAATGTGTGAATCATTGCATTCCAATTAGCGTTAAAGCCTTTTTCTGGATCGTCTTCACCGCCAGCATAAGCTGGGTTATGACAGGCTACACAATTTTCAACTTTTTGATAATTATGGTGGGCACCAATGTTAGCTATGCGGATATCGGTAGCTTCATACCCATCCATTTGAGTATGACACTTAATACAAGAGGCGTTAGACACTGAATCTTTTTCAGATACCGCTAGCTCACCCGTTGCAGGAATAAAGTCAACCGGAGTAGAAAGCAATTTATCTGCAATGCCTTCACCTGTGCTGTCTACAACATCATAGCTACGCACCATAACGCGATGTAAGTTATTGGCATCACCATCTGCAAGTACAACCGGTGCATTGCCTTCATGTTCCCAAGTACCTGTGTAAGTGCCTGGGTTTGCTTCATCTTCAACTAAGGTACAAGCTTCAACTTCTGCGCCGCCGCGGGCTTCTGCCATACCTGTTGGCGTACAATACATACTTGAACCAAATTCATTGGTTAGGGTATGGCTTTCCCACAATAGTGGCGCGCCAGTATCAGTGGTATTGGCCGCTTGATTCATCACATAAAGCGCTACTTTGTCTAAGCCACTAAAGGGCACATCTTCGCCTTTAGCTGTTTTGCCTGTTACCGTAAATTTGATAGCAAAATCATCACCTCCTACTACCACGATATCTGCAGGGGCTAAGCTCAACACAAAATCAGCAGCAGATGCTACTGTATCAACAACACTTCCCGCTGGTGCTCCTGGTGTACCTGGTGTACCTGGCGCGCCGGGTTCTCCTGGGGCACCATCTTTACCATCATCTCCATCACTACAACCCGCTAGTCCAATAGCAGCGATTAACGCTGCTGCTAGAATCGACCTTTTATATGTTCTCATTATCGGATCCCCTATATAGGTATTTAAATCTGCTTTAGCAGTAACTTTAATATAAAAGATACCCCTTTAGATGTATCAAAAGAGTTTCATATATGTGACTGAAATTTAAAGATTTAGATCTTGCAATTTTACAAATCGAAGTTGGCAATTTCGATATATGAAATTTGTATAGGTTATTGAGTTTTATACTGATAATGATTGTTATTAACGAAACAGATTTGCGCTAAAAGAATGGTGGAAACAAGCATAAAAAATGCACAGTTCAAGGTGAATGACTCGACAGCCATAGCGCTTCTCTAGCCCATTAAAATGATATTCAGCGGCAGATCCCCCAGCACAGGGAAATGGCTAAATAGCACATAAGCGATTTAGGCAGCGATTAACTTAAGCACTGAATTAATAATAATCTTTCTGCTGTCATCACAATAGCGGCGGTATGAGGAGGTTCTTTCAATAAGGTGGTATTGCGGCGCGGCGCCATGGCCAAGCAATTTTTCTCTTTCGGTTTCCGGTAAGCTTTCAACACGTAGTGCATTAAAGTGATTTAACACTGCAGCTTCTGATGTGGCTATAAAGCTGAAACTTCGCATGGTCAACAAGTGACAAAACCACTCTTCAATGGAACTAACTCGACTGATATTAAGCGGCTCAATCCCTGATTGACGGCAGTAAATTTGGAAGAAATCTAATTTATCATTAAACCCCTTGGTATCGAGCAGCAAAAAGGGATAGTTAGCTATGTCATCTAAACTTATAGCATCATAGCCCCAAATAGGATGATTCGTTCTAGCCACAATCGAAGTGGAATCACTATGACCGAGGCTTTCAGATAATAAATCGCTGGCGCTGGCTGGGCCAAGGTTAATCCCTAAATCAATGTCACCTTGGTGGATCAACTCTTCAGAATGCTCATTCCATATATGCATTCTGACTTTACCTAACTTATCCATTATGTCGTCGCTGCCAAGCGCCATTGAAAGTGAAGTCATAATGATGGGAGTTACCGCAATATTGAGCACGGTTGATGAATTAGTACAGTTACCTTCATGTACGATGCGTTCAATATTTGAGGCTGACTCGCAAAAACTACATATGGGCTGATAAAGGTGCTCTGCTAGCGCGGTAGGTCTTAACCCTTGTTGACGTCGATAAAATAACTCATCATCAAAGGTTAACCGTAACGCCGTTAAACAACGGCTTATTTTAGGAGCTGAAACGTTTAATTCTTTCGCTGCAAGGTTAGCAAAGCCTGTTTCATAAATAGTTTTAAAGACCAACAAACAGAACACGTCTAATTCGCTGATTTTCTTAAGCGCTTTGAAATCCATGCAATTACCTAGTAATAACCTTGTTAATATTAGGCTTAATCTAACATGATTGTAACAAGTAAAACTTGATCAAGCCCAACCTTATAGAATTAATTTAAGTTTTTTTAAGGTTTTATAAGATTTACTTAAGATTGATTTCAGTTTGAGTGAGCGAGCGAAACTCCCCGACTAACAATTGCTTATCCAAGTTAATATTGCCCACCGACTCACGATGTAAACCAATCACCGGATTCCTGAAGCGGCCAAACATACGCTTAATTTGATGGTACTTACCCTCTTGTAACGTCACCCGTGCTTGATACTCTGAGATGATTTCAAGTTGCGCCGGTAAAGTGGTGATATCTTCAAAACCAAAATACATCCCTTGATTAAAAGCGCTGATATATGAGTCATCAATGGGATTTTCTAACGTCACCAAATACTGTTTGTTTACTTTGGTTTCAGGCGACATCAAAGCTTGCGACCATTGGCTGTCATTGGTAATTAACAGTAAGCCAGTAGAATTTAAATCAAGCCTGCCAGCAATATGCATCATTTCAATATTGACGCCAGTTAATAGCGACAAGGCCGTGGGATGAATATCATCTTTTGTCGCGCTCACCACACCCACAGGCTTGTGTAACATATAGTATTGTTTTTGCTGGTTCTGAATAAAGTCACCATCAAGCATAATAGCGGTAAACTCATTAATTTGACGGTCCATCTCTTTACAAGTCTCACCATCAACATTGACCCGCCCAGCCAGTAAAATTAGCCTTACCGCCTTTTTAGGTAGCTGTAATTTTTTAGCTAAAAACTGATCTAAACGACTTCGTTTACTTTGCATTTATGAATCCAATTTTGAGTAATTGATTCTTATTTAACTAGTTAAAAGAATTAACTTATTACTAATCAATTTAGTGGATAGTTTGAGTTGGCAAACTAAATCGCATACCCTATTTGAGAGCGAATCTAAAAGGGAGTGATATGTTTTTGCAGCCAGTCTATCCGATTTTACAGCCAAATATGAGTATTGTAGAGCTAAAACAAGCCATTACTGATTTTGATATTTGGCTAGAGCAACAGATTAGTTGTAGCCCAATTACCGAGATCCTGACATTTCGCGCTCAATTTTTTGATAAACTTCTCAGTCATATTTGGCAAAAGTTTACTTTTGATACAAAAGAAATCTCTCTCAATGCTGTCGGTGGCTACGGCAGGCAAACTCTACACCCTTTTTCTGATATCGATATTTGTATTATTCATGACCACAACTTATCCACCGATGATGCCAATAAACTCAGTGATTTTCTGACTCAATTATGGGACTTGGGTTTAGATTTAGGCCATGCAGTAAGGCGCCTAGATGATACTTTTGTCGCCTGTAAAGAAGATGTCACCATCGCCACCACTTTACTTGAAATTCGCAATATTTGTGGCCATGAAAACCATCAACACCAAGTTATCAGCAAACTCTATGGCGAAAGTATTTGGAGTAGCGCAGCCTTTTTTGAAGCCAAGTTTAATGAGCAACAAGTCAGGCATCATAAAGCCCAAGGCACCGCCTTTAATATTGAGCCCAATTTAAAAAATAGCCCTGGCGGCATGCGTGATATTCAAACGATTACTTGGATAGCTCGCAAACATTTCTCCATTGACGATCTTAAAGATCTTCGTCGTCTTAATTTTTTAACTGCTGATGAATACGCAGAACTAATGGAGTGCCAAAACTTTATTTGGCGAGTGCGATTCTCATTGCATCAAGCGTCAAACCGCTCTGAAAATAGACTTTTATTGCAACATCAAGCTGAAGTCGCTCGCCTACTGGGATTTGGTGACAGCGGTAATATCACCATTGAAAAAATGATGCGCCAATTGTTTAGAGCAATGAAGCGTATTCGTGAATTAAACCTGATGTTGATGGCTTATTTCCAACGCGAGATATCGCCACTGAAACACAATAATTGTATCGATATCAATGACAATTTTGAGATCTTAAATGGCCAAATAAATGCAAAAAATCAAGATGTGTTTATTGATAGACCGCAGATCATGTGGATGTTTTATTATATTGCCGAATACCATCAACAAGTAAAAGGCATTACCCCTGAGACCTTAAGATTGATCAGGCAAGTACGTCGTCGTTTAATGGGTGATTTACAAGACTTTCATGTCTGCCGTGAACTGTTTGTCAAACTATTCAAGCACCCACAAGGCATGGGGCTGGCAATTACCTTAATGCATCAACATGGCATCCTTACCTCATATTTACCCCAATGGCGTGAAGTGGTTGGCCAGATGCAGTTTGATTTATTTCATGCTTATACTGTGGATGAACACACTCATAAACTGCTAAAAAACTTATATGCACTAACCCATGATGACATTAGTCACGATCACAAATTGGCCGCTGATATCTATGCTCGGTTCCAAGCCAAAGAAACCATTTTATTTGCCGCACTATTTCATGATCTTGCTAAAGGACGTGGTGGTGATCACAGTGAACTCGGCGCAGTAGATGCCAAATTATTTGCCAAATTCCATGGTTTAAAAAACTCACAGCAGCAATTAATTAGCTGGTTAGTGGAACAACATCTATTAATGTCCATCACCTCCCAGCGTATGGATATTCAAGATCCTGATGTCATTACTGCTTTTGCAAAATCCGTGGGCAGCCTCACTAAACTTGATGCTTTATATTGTTTAACGGTGGCCGATATTCAAGCCACCAATGATGATCTATGGAATGATTGGAAAGCCAGTTTATTAACCGACCTCTACTTTGCCACCCGTAAAGCCCTCAGGAATGGTCTTGAAAATGTATTGCAACTGCGCAGCGTGGTTAGGGAGCACAAACAAGAAGCCCTTAATATCATCAATGCCGATTCACAATTAACAGATGAACACCAAATACAGGCTCAATCTGCTGCTATTCAAAAACTATGGAAAAACCTGCCGTTATCCTTTTTCGGTAATGCAGAATCCAGTGAAATAGCAAAATACACCCTAGGAATACTTTCGCATCAGCAACAAGCTCAAGCAGATTCTGAATCGTTAATTATTGTTGATGATAGTAATGTCAAAGGCTGTAGTGATGTTTTTGTGTATACCAAAGACAGAGCAGGCTTGTTTATTTCTCTGTTTAATACCCTATCAACCTTGAAGATATCAGTGAAGCAAGCACAGATTTCACAAACTAAAGACGGTTACGTGGTTGAAGCTTTTAAAGTACTCGACTTTGACGGTAAACCGATTTTCAGTGCTCAGCGCCGCAAACAAGTCACCAGCAAGCTACGTCAAGTGATAGACAATAATGTAATGCCGCCGAAAAAGCGCCCTTTAAGACACACCCAAAGTTTTGATAACAAACCCACCATTGAATTTATTCACTCTAAAAAAGCTAACCGCACCTTAGTGCATATTTTAGCGCTAGAAACCCATGAGTTTATGGGGCAAATAGCCAGTGCATTCAGAGCACTAGAGCTTACAATTCATTCTGCAGCCATCAGCACAGTCGGTGAGCGAGCTGATAACGTGTTTACCCTTTCCAACCAATACGGTGCACAGCTTTCAGAAGAAGAACAAACCGATTTACAGGAAAAATTAGTGAAATCGATCACTTCAACCTTATAATTATCTCAATTAATGTTGTCAATGAGCGATACATGTCTACCAGCGAAACAAAAACAACAGCTTATAGCTATAGTGTTGAATATATTTTAGATCGATCTCATTTTGAAGAAACCTTCGATGAGTCAGTTGTCATTAATACCAGTCCAAAGCGTTACTTAAAATCTGTGGCATTTTTAGTCGCTGGATTTTTAATGACCATCACCGAGTTAAGCCCCTATGTTGCTTACTTCTTTATTGGTTTAGGGGCAGTTGAAGCACTGCAAGTTAGGTTTAATCGCGCTTGGTGGTTAATGAGGCAACTAATAAGTAAGTCAGCGAATAACCCAGTAAATTTAACCATTGACGATAACGGTATTCATTCAAAGTCGACTTATATTGATCATCATTTAGCTTGGGATGATGTTTATCGCATTGCAGAAACAAGCCAAGGTTTTTTACTCACAACCCAATTAACCAAGCATTATGTTTCTAAGCGCTGCTTAGATGACACTTGCAGTGATTTTATTCGCAAAAAAATGAACTAAGCATCTGTTTACATAACGTGTTAACACTTAGAGGAACAATTATGACTAAACCATCATTAAGTTTAAGTATTGTCGTAAGCCTTGTTATCTGCAGTTTTTTCAGCACAGATACCAATGCCAATGGAATACCAGCCCCTGAGGATACCGTAAAATCATTAACGGCGGCCTGTGAAAATATGGCCGCTGAAGAACAAATTGAAGCCATCGAAAAACAGCAATTTATTACCGACTGCATCAATGCTCAGTTAATTGAAATGGGCTATCAAAGGCAAGCACCGCTAGAGATTGAACAATCAAATACTGAACCAGTTGAGCAAGAATTAAATTAACGCCGTGACGCCTTTGGTTAAAAACGGCTTAATGTAAATTAATCACACCAGTATCAGTTTGTATCATTAAGGTAAAATCAGTGTAGCTAAATAATGAACAATGTTAACATTATGTTTATTGAAGTTTTATTGATTAGGTAGCAGCCTTAGATGTATCGATTATTGCTCATACTTACCATTGTTATTGCTGGTATCAAGCCAGCGCAAGCTGAAGACACCTGTCAAATTGATGGCGACTGCATTGTGGTTGGTCAATGGGATGTCAGTCTAGCTTTGGGCTGGGGCAATAAAACCAACCCAGTAAGTACCTATAAAGATATACCTATCTATGTCATACCCTCCGTCGCCTATTATGGTGAAAGCTGGTTTTTTGACAACTTCAATTTTGGCTACACCCTGGTAGAGCAAGAAAGTTTTACCCTTAATCTCGCGAGCAGTTATAGCGATGAACGTGCTTTCTTTTATCGCTGGGACCCATCAAACATTTTTTTACCCCAAGCCAGTAGCTTTGATGAGACGGTTGAACTCCCTGCAGCGGATCTCACAGAATCTAGAGGTATATCACAACCTGAGGTTTTAAATGAGCTTGAAACCAGACACTTCACTGTATATGGTGGTGTGGAATTTTTTTGGTACGGCAAATTAGGTATATTAAGACTCACCGCAGCCCATGATTTACTTAATGTTCATAATGGACAAGAAGCCAGTGCCAGTTGGTCGTACTCTTTAGCTCTTGATAAATTCCGCTTTGATTTATCATTAGAAGCTGATTGGAAAAGTTCGCAAGTTATTGCTTATTACTATGGTATTAGATCAACTGAAAATCTATACTGGAACACGCAATATCAGCCAGGTTCTGGCTGGAATAAAGCGATTGAGCTAACGACACGTTATAGTCTTTCACAACGCTGGGATTTACTTTTAGCGGCACGTTACACCCGGTTAGCTGATGAAATTATTGACAGTCCAATTATTAATGAAAATTACTCTCGCTCCTACTTCATTGGAGCTGCATATAGGTTCTAATCTTGTTCAGTAAACAAGAATATAACCTCTATCACTTTTTCGGTATATTAATACTGATATTTAGTGCTTTCTGCGTCAAAGCTGATACGCTTGAAACGCAAGCACAGCTTTCGGCTACGCCTCATTTATGCCTCAAAGACGCTCAAAACAAACATTGCGAGATGGATATTGAGCTAAATTGGCAACTGAAAACTGACCAACTCATTTGTATTGAATCTAACTATCAAGCAATGAGTCGCTGGTGTAGTGATTCTACTGATGATCATTCATTGCAATTTTCAGTAAAAACCAATAAAGACATTCACTTTGTCTTGGTAAGTAAAAATAATAATAATGAATTGGCGGACGTAATCCTAAAAGTCACCACAATGTCCGAACCTAAAGTTCGCAGACGTTACCGAAATCCTTGGAGTTTATTTTAATGGCAACCCCCCCATCAACTCATAGAGTTCTGTTGGTAGAAGATGATATTCGTCTTGCCAACTTAATTGTGGACTACCTAAAATCACACGATATGCACGTTGAAGTTGAACGACGTGGCGATACCGTTTTAACACGATTGATTAGTTACAAGCCTGATATCATCCTACTTGATATTATGCTGCCTGGACTTGATGGATTAAGCCTGTGTGAAAAATTACCTGACTACTTCTCAGGCCCTATATTGTTAATGAGTGCGCTTGGCTCTCCAGAAGACCAAATCAAAGGCCTAGAATTAGGCGCTGATGATTATGTTGTCAAACCTGTCGACCCAAGCTTGTTAGTGGCACGTATAAACAACCTATTACGCCGTCAGGCACAACCGCCAAAACCAGAATCTCATTGTTTAAGCTTTGGTAAGTTAAGCATCGACCCGCATACCCAAGCGATTCGCTTAGGCAATACCGAGGTTGATTTAACTAGCCATGAGTTTGAATTATTGTGGTTACTGGCGTCACAAGCGGGGCAAGTATTAAGTAGACAATACATCTACCAATACTTACTCAATATCGATTTTGATGGTAAAGACAGAAAAATTGATGTGCGCATATCTCGCTTACGTAAAAAGCTTGGAGATAGTATCGAAACACCATTCAGAATAAAAACTGTTTGGGGACAAGGTTATTTATTCGCGCCTGAAGCGTGGAATAACTAATTAGGTCATAGAAGACTTTGAAAAGACTCTTCATCAGCCTATACCTATTACTTAGCTTAAGCTTTTTAGGTATAGGCTGGACATTAGATAGCCTCTGGCAACAGCAAGTCGATGAATACGAGAACATTGACTCGCCATTAATCGCCTTTGCATTATTATTGTCTTTGCAACCTAAAGAGCAGCGCTTAGCGCAGCTTAAAATCATTCAAAAGCAACACCCCTACCCGTTAGCTTTATTTGAAAAAGATGAAATTGCTTTAAGTGGCAATGTCGAATTCTTGGCCAATGAAATAGTCACCACCACCACAGATAGCAGCCACGAATTGCAATTTATTGCCGTGGGTGATCAAGTGTTAATGGCAGGCCCAGTAGATATCGATCCCCGCGGGTTGCTGCGTAATATTTTTACGATATTCTTTTATTTGATGCTGGCCTTTGTCGCCTTAATTTGGGTATGGCCATTATCCAAAGATCTCAAAACCCTTAAAAAAGCCACGCAAAACTTTGGTGAAGCCAAATGGGATACCCGTATTGAGCTCAATCCCGGCTCTCAAGTCGCACCGTTAGCCAACACCTTTAATGACATGGCGCGGCATATCAGTGATTTAATTGAAAACCAAAAACACCTCTCTAATGCCGTATCACACGAAATCAGAACCCCGCTAGCACGGTTAAAGTTTGCTTTAGCCTTACTACCACAATATTGTTTGCCCAATAGTGATGAGCAACGACGCCAGCAATTTCTTGATGACATGCAAATTGATATCAAAGAAATGGAAACCTTACTGCAAGAGCTATTGACCTATGCCAGCTTAGAAGTGCAACAAGAGCCCACATTAGAGCGCTGCGGCTTAGTGTCCATTACAGAAGAGCTGATCACGCGTTTAACCCCATTAAGCGATAAACCGATTAAATTTAAGCATATGTATAGTGAGTTATATGTGATGGCAGAACCACTGCTGATTGAGCGTGCGATTCAAAATCTTGTTACTAACTCCCAACGCTACACCCATAATGAAATTGTTGTGTCTTTGTCTGAAGATGACCAACACCTGCTCCTAACAGTATCTAATGATGGTCCCGCGATCCCTGAAGAAGATCATGAAAGATTATTTGAGCCTTTTTATCGCAGTAAGTCACAGCACCAAGGCAATAAAGGCCATGGTTTAGGCTTAGCCATTATCAAACGCATCATGTTGCGCCACAAAGGCGATGTCACATTAACCAGTGATGATGACAACACTTGTTTCACTTTAATGTGGCCAAAAAGTAAACGCGAACTAGCTGCAGAAAGCGCACATTAATCTCAATGGTTAGCTTAACGCTGAAGCTGACGATAGAAATAATGGAGATTGGCCGTTAGCGGCGCAGGCTGTAATAGACCCACCACATCAAACTCAATAATATTAATTACAGCTAAAGCCTACCTAAAACCACAAGGTTGCAATCACTAATCTAAGCTAAAATCAGCCAAATCAATGTTGTCATCATCAGTTTGTTCATCAAAGTCAAATTGTGGATTAGCCTGAGCTTGCTGCTGTTTTATCGCTATTTGATGGGCTTTAAATTTGGCATATTGTCGGCGGCGCTTTCGCTGCTGGCATAAGCGAATAATATTATGCTTTTGTGCATCAGAAAAATGCAGCCAGTTAAAACGCTCATCTCGATTTCTCAAACAGCCATTACAATATCCGCGCGCATCAGTTTGACACACACCTATGCAAGGGCTTGGGAGGGAAAAAAAACTTAACTGTTCCATATTTAACTGACGTTTCTCTCCGACAAAATTGAAGTTTTATGCTTCTAACTTAGCATTAATTAACCAAAAAGCCATGTTCAGCGCTGGTTATTTGACCGACGAATTCTGTGTAAGATTGGTTTACTGCAGGCTTTTGATTTAAGCTGATTATTAATTCGCTCAAGAAAACATCCTATAACAAACAGATTCATTGATTAACCGGAGCCACTTATGCTATTTCGTGCGTTATTTACAATGTTACTTCTACTAGGATTAAGCGCCTGCCAAAGCACCACAGGAAAGTCAGACTTTGATACCAAATATGACTTTAGTCAGTTAAAACGATTTCATTTTATTGAAGTGTCAAATCAAGGGGATCAACTTAGCGCCGAGCGGATCAGAGCCAGTATACGTGCCAATTTATTAGCCAAAAACTTTATCGAGCAAGTAGAAAATGACTTAGCCGTGAGTGGTGAAGCCACTGGTAATGACATAACTGGTGACTTTGGCGTCAGCTACGCCTTTTTAACCAAGGACAAACCAAAAAGCTCAGGGCTTTCTATTGGTCTAGGTACTGGTACTAGTGGCAGTAATGGTGGTATTGGGATTGGTACTAGCATGGGAATCCCCATCGGCAGTGACAGCGCTAAAATCCAAGTGATTCAAATTGATATTATAGATTTAAAAGATAACCGACTCATCTGGCGCGGCACTGATGAATATGACTTTGAATCTGGTGGTAATGAAAAAGTCACTGAAACGACCAAAACCATTAATACCATTCTGGCTCAGTTCCCGCCTCAGGCTGCTGTAAAATAACAATTAATCTTATTCTTTATAAGTTGCTAAAATAAAAAGTCCGCAGTCGCGGACTTTTTTATAAAAGAATAATCACATTATCACTAATGCCCTTCAGCAAACAGATAATTGAGCCAACCTTGCATCCGCAATAACACTTTACGAATAATCGAAACATGAGTGAAATGCTCGGTATAAATTGCCGCTTGCCCAGCTACACCTGCAGGCAAGCTGGTGCGTAGTTCATCGTCAGCTAACTCGATTAATACTAACACCCGGCCACGCTTAAATAACTCATTTGAAGAGCGCAGCGCACCGCCAAATTGCAGCTCACCTTCTGACATTGCAGGTAATACCTTAACGACTTTACCTTTATGTACTTGGCCAGGCATAGCATCAAGGATAATTTCCGCTTCATCACCTTCTTTTAAGCGCAGTAATGAATTTTGCCAAAATGCACCAGCAAAGTAGCGGTCTTCATCAGGTATAAATGTCATAGTGGGTCGCAGCGGAATAGGCACAGCCATCACCCCCGGACGCAACGCCATTTGAGTGACTATGCCATCAACTGGTGCTTTCACTTCGGTTTGTTCTAAATTAAAGATAGCGGCATCAAGTTCGGCTTTAACCACAGCTACATCAGTATTTACCCCGTCGATGTTTGACTCAAATGCCAGTCTAAAACGGATTTCTTCCGCTAACGCCGATTTAAAAGCAGCTTCTGCTGCTAAATATGATTGGCGTTTATTATCTAACTCAATTTCAGAAAATGGCGAGTTTCTACCACCTTTACGGCG
Organism: Shewanella sp. 10N.286.51.B2; assembly: GCF_041469265.1. NCBI lineage: Bacteria > Pseudomonadati > Pseudomonadota > Gammaproteobacteria > Alteromonadales > Shewanellaceae > Shewanella > Shewanella sp. 10N.286.51.B2. Next base: position 60,839 of record NZ_JBFRKH010000017.1, on the reverse strand, counting down.
ACCTTCATCATAACGCTCAAAGGCAGATTTGGTTCTGTCACGATTAGCCTCTGCTTGCGCTGCGCGGGCAATCGCACTATCCCATGAGGCTTTTAATTGTGGCACGGCTTGCAGTGCATCTTCCAGTGCCGCTTCTTTTTGTTTAACGACAGCAATGAAAGGGGTTGGGTCGATTCTAAATAGCACTTCACCTTTTTTGACAGGAACATTGGGCTTAACATTGACTTCAACCACTAAGCCTTTTACTGCAGGATTGATTGGGATTGAAACGAAATATTCACGGGCAAACTTAGTATAAGGATGGTTATAGTTCATCAGTACTAATAAAGTACCAATTAATACTATTCCGCCTAACACCGCCGTTGGCACAGTCCATTTGTTGAGTGGGATTTTAAAAATTTTGAATATCGCCACACATAAAGCGGTATAGGTTAATATCAGTAACAGATCCATCGCTACGCTCCTTGTTCTGGCTGCGGTTGAGGTTTAACAGCATCGGTGACACTTGCTTGTTCCGATGGCGACTCAATAGAGATTAAACGCTCATTTAGGTCATTAACCTTATCTAACAATTCTTTCACTTCACCTTCCAACATAAGCTCTCGCTTCTTACCATCACTAAAGCCCCAGCCTCTATCTTCGCGGTATAAGGTTGCCCAAATCCATAAGAATGGCCAAATAGCGTGTAGGGTAAATAAACTGACCCAACCAGCGATATGCAAAGCATCCTGCTGTGGGTGATTACGCTTTTTAGCAATTTCATAGGGGATATCATGAATCGCGATAACACCGTAAAAAATAACTAATGCTACAAAAAACAGCAGTCCTAGAGCAAAATAATCCAAAAACATATGACACTCCTATCACAATCAAAGCAAAAGAAATAACAACCAAAATCAACAAACTGGCAACCTCAAGATAACACAAGGCAATAGCTAAAATAACCAATTAAAGTGCTTTATTCGCTATAAAAATAAGAGTTTTCACGTGATCTTTTACACACTTATCGGTTTAGCTAATCAATCAAATACGAATAAAAGGTAAACTGCCTCGGCTATTTTTTCCCCCTACAAGGTTAAATAATGAATAACAATGTCCCTTTCACCTTTGGTACCGCTGAAACTGACGGTGCAGTTAAAGCCATGCTGCTAGGTTGTGGTGAGCTTGGTAAAGAAGTCGCTATCGAATTACAACGCTTTGGCATCGAAGTTATTGGCGTAGATCGCTACCCTAATGCTCCAGCCATGCAAATTGCACATCGTTTTCATGTGGTAAACATGTTGGACGAAAAAGCATTACGAGACGTTATTGAATTAGAACAACCGCATCTAGTGATCCCAGAAATTGAAGCTATCGCTACTCAAACCCTAGTTGAGTTAGAAAAAGGCGGCATCAATATCATTCCAACAGCTAAAGCGACTCAGTTAACCATGGATAGAGAAGGCATTCGCCGCCTAGCCGCTGAAACCTTAGGGATTCCAACATCGCCTTATTTCTTTTGCGATACATTCGCTGAGTTTACTGCCGCAATTGAGCAAATTGGTCAGCCCTGTGTGGTTAAACCTGTAATGAGTTCATCAGGTAAAGGTCAAAGCGTGATAAAAACCAATGCGCAAATTGAACAAGCTTGGCAATACGCTCAAGAAGGTGGCCGCGCGGGTGGTGGGCGAGTGATTGTGGAAGGCTTTATTGATTTTGATTATGAAATCACCTTGCTGACCATTAGTGCTGTCAATGGCATTCATTATTGTGATGCCATTGGCCACAGACAAGAAGACGGTGATTACCGTGAGTCTTGGCAGCCTCAAGCAATGTCAGCAGCTGCACTTACCAAAGCGCAGCAAATTGGTGAGCAAGTAGTAACCGCGTTAGGCGGCTATGGTTTATTCGGTGTTGAGCTGTTTATCAAAGGTGATGATGTTTACTTTTCAGAAGTATCACCAAGACCCCATGATACTGGTTTAGTCACGCTTATCAGCCAAGATTTATCTGAGTTTGCTTTGCATGTTCGGGCTATTTTAGGCCTGCCTATTACCGAAATTAAGCAACATGGCGCAAGTGCCTCTGCGGTTATTCTGGCTGAAGGAAAGTCTGAAAATATTCGCTATCAAGGCGTTGCTGAAGCATTAGTGCAAACGGATACCCAAATTAAGCTGTTTGGTAAACCTGATATTGATGGTAGACGCCGTCTGGGTGTTGCCTTAGCCCGTGATAACAATATTGATAATGCCATAACGAAAGCCATAGCATCGGCGGCAAAAGTTAAGGTTATATTTTAGCTTTACACTATAATAACTCGCCTATTACCACGTCATAATTACGCTTTGTGACCTAGGTTAATGATTGCTCGCTGTAGACATAAACGCCTAACCTCAAGCACATAAAGTACTAAGGTTAGGCTTTTTATTGGATAAATTCGATGTGGTATTAACATCACCTTGAAGGGCTTATGAAGCAGTTAGCTGCTTTTTCTTTTAGGCAGTGCTCTACCTTGCAAATGAAATAACACTAAAATTAACATCCTTAATAAGGATTTAAGTTTACCACCTTGCTCGAAACGCCCCGCTATCATCAACTTTTGCAAAACAAATATTTTACCGTAAACATTGGCAACCAGCTCATCAGAGCTTTTACCGATATATTTATCAAACTCAGGGTAATCAATAATGGCCTTGGCCAATAAGCTATTAGCAGTTAAACGATTAAAGTCATAACCTTGTATCATTGATTGCTTAAACACATCGACATCAATTCCTGCCACGATTTGATCAGCACTAAGACCCTGTTTTAGCCCTACAGCGATAAAATTGATATTGGCTTCAATTTCAAATAACAGCGCGCGTTGCTGGCCTTTATGCTTCTCAACCCGCGCATGCTCTTTTTCAAATACATCGTAAAGCGCTTTCCATAAACTCATATTGCACAAATATCCTTATTTGTTTTTCTGGCTAAGTAACCTGATTACATGGGCTGTTTTTTAAAAATTGCGCCACATTATCCACGGCAATATTTAACAGATTTTGCCTTGCCTCTGTTGTTGCCCAAGCGATGTGAGGGGTAATAATGGTATTTTTAGCCGCTAATAACGGGTTATCAGCCATTGGCGGCTCGCTTGAAAGCACATCAAGTGCAGCGCTAAGGCGGTTGTCATTTAACGCATCTGCCAATGCTACTTCATCCACTAAACCGCCTCGAGCGGTATTAACCAGTAGCGCGTTAGGCTTAAACAACTCAAGACTTTGAGCATTGATCATTTTATCAGTGGCTTGATTAAGCGGACAATGCAACGACACGATATCTGACTGGCTTAATAACTTATTGAGCGTCTGCCATTGAACACCTGCAGGTAAATCCGTTTTGGGTGTCGATGTGTTAATTAACACATTCATATTAAATGCCAGCGCTAACCTTGCCACTTGTTGACCAATATCACCATAGCCAACAACCCCCATAGTTTTGCCTTTAAGTGATACTAAAGATGAAAGCGTAAAACAAAAGTCTCTTGATTGACTCCACTGACCTTTTTTTACTGCTTTATCATGTAAATCCACCTGCTGGGTATGTTGCAGTATTAAAGCAAATACCATTTGCGCCACAGCATCAGGGCCATAAGCAGGCACATTGGTTACAACTATCTGCTGCGCGCTAGCCGCTGCGATATCAACCACATTGGTACCTGTTGCCGTCACACCTATGTATTTAAGCTGTGGACATTGGCTTATCACCTCAGCATTGATTACCGCTTTATTGGTTAAAATTATATCGGCATCTTTGCTACGGGAGATAATATCTGCCGCCATAGTGTGTTCATAAACGCTAAGCTCACCCAGCGCAGCTAACGATGACCAATCTAAATCACCCGGATTTAATGTATGGCCATCAAGTACAACAATTTTCATGTTCGGTCACCTAATTAAAATTTAACCTCTAAACCAATATTGCCCTGCCCTTGCCACATGATATCGGCAGAAATATTCCACACACATTCATTGGGGCCGCAGAAAAAGCTATTGTTTGAGTTAACGAATGTAGCGTAGCCTCTTACATCGGCAAATAAGGCCACTTGAGAGGTAATGTCATAGGCTACGCCGCCGCCAAATCCCATTGAAAAACGGGTTTCAGTTGAAAAGTCATTGCTCGGTCGCATGTGCGTGACACCGGCAGTGACGGTAACGTAAGGTTTAACGCGGCCATTGGGGAAAAATAAACTTCCACCGACATGGAAATAATCAACATCAAGATCAGTAAAGACATCCGCACTAAAAGCATTGCTTCTCAAATCAGTTTTTTGCGTGCTATACAGAAAGTAGATATTACCTGGGTCTTTGGTCGTGACTCCTGCCATAAAGCCATAATGCTCAGATTCGGTTATTTTTAGCTTATCTGTTTGCTGACTATTCAGATCGCCAATGTCAAATTCTGTACTGCCAAAACTATAACCGCCAAAAGGAGCAACAAACACCTCAGCTTGAACAGAGGTTGCTAACAACGCCAAACTTACTAGACTCACAGTCGCTTTATATTGCATAGAAAACTCCCTTTAACATCACTTCTTAATGATGATTATTGTGTTTACCACCCCTGCGCTTATTTCATTCCTCGAGATGTTTTAACTGTTTCATAAGCAGATTGAATGTCTTGAGCTTTACTTTTTGCCAGCTCCATCATTTCTTCTGGCAAACCTTTAGCGACCAGTTTATCTGGATGATGCTCATTCATGAGTTTTCGATAAGCACGTTTGATTTCTTGGTCGCTGGAAGACTCCTGCTTACCCAATAGTGAATAAGCGTCTTCAAGCTGCATGTGGCTGCCATTAGCCGTTTGATGATGGTGAAACTCTGCCTGCCAACGATTAAGTAGCGCATCCAAATGAGCTTGGCCTAACCCTAACTCTTTGGCTATGGTTGATAAAATCTGCTTTTCTTTGCTATGTAATTCGCCATCAGACAGTGCGGTTTGAATTTGAATTTCAAGAAACATTTGTAATATTTCACGGCGACCTTGGGTCATCACTCGAAATTCGCGCAGGGTTTTGACTAAGTCGAAATTGGCATCGCGTCCATTTCTAAATGCTGTTTGCGCATCACGTCTTGCATCGCCAGTTAACTTCATTTGATCCATCAGCATAGTGGCAATACGAATATCCACATCCGTCACATGGCCAGAAGCTTTGGCAACATGGCCCATAACTGTAAAGGTTGTATTAAAAAACTCAGCTTGACGCTGATGCCCCTTACGCAGCATCTCGGCAAAACCACTGCGTTTATCGTACATATGCCCAAGCCAAAGCCCTAATAGGGCGCCGAAACCTTTACCAAACATGTAGCCGATAATAAAACCGAAAACCTTACCCCAAATACGCATTCATCTTCCTGTTGTTAATTTGTCTTACTGCTGAGCTCATCACTGTCTATGTCGACTGGTTATTTATGGCACATGTCGTCATGTCCTTACTGCGGCTTGCTTACAATTTACGTTTCTGCCGATATGGTGCCTGTTGCCAAGTAGTTTGTTAACAAGTCTAACCGCTCAATGGTACCTACATCACACCAGTAAGTACTGGTACGACTACCGATAATCTTTTTATCAGCCATTTTGTGACGTAATAATGGCCCTAAGGCTTGCTTACCAGCGCCAATGTCAGCAAACATTTTGGGATGATAAATCCCCATGCCTGAATAGGTTAGCTTATTGGCACCCGCTTGCGCTAATTGCGCTCCAATAATCGCAAAATCACCTTCTGGGTTATGCTGAGGATTATCAACTAACCATAAAAAAGCCTCTAATGCGGGTTCTGCTTTTAATTGCGCCATTGCCTGGGTGATATCAGGCAGTTCATCGATATATATATCGCCATTGATAACCAAAAAAGCTTCGTCACCTAATAGGCTTAAGGCTTGTTTAATACCGCCAGCAGTTTCTAAGGCGTTCTCTTCAGCACTATAGTTAATAGTGAGCCCCCACTGACTGCCATTGCCTAGCGCTTGTACTAATTTATGCCCTAACCAAGCATGGTTGATGACAACTTCTTTGATACCAGCGGCGGCTAACTTTTCTAAATGGTAAACAATTAGCGGTTTACCCGCTGCTGCAACCAAAGGTTTGGGAAGTGAATCTGTAAGCGGTCGTAATCGCTCACCACGACCCGCAGCCAAAATCATGGCTTTCATATTTTAATGTCCATAAGGTTAAGCTTATCTGTGTATATTAACGGTAGCCGCACGAATATCATTGATCTGTCGCATCTGCAGTAAAATGCGTTAGCACCTTTTGTTGCAACCATTGACCAAAGTCTTGTAGCTCTGGGTATAAAGCGGCAATATCAACGATGTAACTAAGGGTAAGTGGAATATCCTTCAAATAACCGGCTTTGCCATCACGCAAATTCAGCCGTACAAAAATGCCGGCGGCTTTTATGTGGCGCTGCATTCCCATTAAATCAAACCAGCGCTGATATTGGCTAAAGCTTACACCATCATCAATTAATCCATGCTGAATACATAAATTAAAATGATCCATTTGAAGCTGATTAACCACAGCATCTGGCCATCTCACATAACAGTCTCGCAGTAATGACACCGCATCATAGGTAACAGGGCCAATCACCGCATCTTGAAAATCAATTAAGGCTAATTGTTGCTGATTTATGAGAATATTGCGGCAATGAAAATCACGGTGCATTCCGACACTAGGCTGCTCAATTGCATTGGCGGTTAACACCCCAAAAGCATTCTCGATAATGCCATGCTCATCTTCACTCAGGGTTAATTGCAAATGCTTCGATAACAGCCACTCGGTAAAAATGGCTAACTCTCGCTGCACAAAAGCGGCATCGTATTGCGGTAAATCCCCCTTAATGGTGGACTTAACCTGTGCCACTTGCGGCAATAACCCTAACGCTTGCTGATAAAAATCAATCACAGATTGGTCATTCAGGCGTGTTATGAGTTGCTCATCGCCTAAATCTGACTGCAATACAAAGCCGTTAATATCATCTTGTGCTATAACTTCAGGTACCTTTAATCCTGATTGTGCGTATGCAGCTGCTAGCTCAATAAAGGGCGCTATAGGTACCAGTTCAACAGGCGAATCAGAGACGATATACGTATTTGCTAAATGCTGAACGCGAAAATAACGACGAAAACTGGCATCACCACAAATGAGTGTTGGGGTGATATCTGTGTTGAAATGTTGACTTAACCACTTACTCAGTAAAATAAATCTTGTATCAGATAAACTCATCTCAATGGCTCTTATGTAAAAATTGCTTTATTATAGCCAACATAACATTTGGAAACAGCTAAAGATAAAATGTTAGCTGTGGCTCTTTTTTCAATTCATTTTGTCTAGACTAAGAATTCATAATCAATTATTAACATGCAGATCCGTTATTTCCTGGCATTAAGCCTGTTACCAAACCTAGTCTTGGCACAAGAGTCTCCTGAAATTGAAGAGGCTCAGCTTCAGTGTGCAGTGCAGGCCCCCGTTTCACCGTCAATAAACGACCGTGATAGCATTAGCAATATTTCAGCTGAAGATATTGTCATTATTTCCGATCGCTCTGAAGCAGCCATGGGCGATAAAGCCCATTTTTCTGGTAATGTCAGTTTCAGCCAAGGTAGTCGCCATATCAGTGCTGACGAAGCCATCTTAGATCAAAAAAATGAACAATTAGATGCTAATGGCAATCTGATTTTCAGTGATGAGCAATTTACCGTAACCGCAGATTCATTAAATGCGCAAATGCTGACCAACAGCGCCACCCTTACTGGGGCTAAGTATTGGCTTAATGGCCAACAAATTAACGGCGATGCTCAGCAATTAAAAATTACCGAACAAAACAATTTAGAGCTCAGTAACACCAATTTCACCACCTGCCCCCCTGGTGATAACTCTTGGCGCCTTGAAGCCAAAGAAATACGCATCGACAGCAGTGAAGAATGGGGTGAGATCTGGGATGCTAAATTACGCATAGCCGATGTACCGATTATGTACATCCCCTATATGACCATTCCGGTTTCAGATAAAAGAAAGTCAGGCTTCTTATTTCCCAGTTTTAGCACCAGTACCACCAATGGCGTTGAAGTCAGTGTGCCTTATTATTGGAATATCGCCCCAGAATACGACTTAACCTTTACCCCAACCTATATGTCAGCCCGTGGGTTTTACAGTAAAACAGAATTTCGATACTTAGCCGGTGAACAACAAAATGGTCAATTCAACTTTGAATTCCTTGCTAATGACGACAAGTTAGATAATAGCCCTGACCGTTACCTGTACCATTGGCGCCATCAAGGCGCAATAAATGACAATTGGCGTGTACAAGCTAACTTTACAGATGTCTCAGACAATAACTATTTCAATGATCTCAGTTCTGATGTTAATCGATCAACGGATAATCAGCTTTCACGTATTGGTGAAATTAGCTACTTTGAACGAGATTGGAACCTCGGCATGCGGGTACAAGACATTAAAGTTCTCGGCGAAGAAGAGAGCCCTTATCAGGTTATGCCTCAGCTGAACTTTAACTATCAGACTAATGATTTTTGGAATGGGTTAGATTTTAAATTCAATTCTGAGCTAACCAATTTTCAACATACAGAAAATGACTATGCCACGGCGACACGTTTTCATATGGAGCCAAGTATAAGCTGGCCGATACAGGGGCCTGCAGGTTCTGTGACCAGTGAAGTTAAATTACTGCAAACCCAATACTGGCAAGACAACAATAACAGCAATGATGAACTGGATGACACGGTTAACCGAACCATTCCTCAAGTGCGAATTCACGGTCAAATTAATTTTGAACGTCAGTTAGCCATGCTTGGCAGTAATTACAAACAAACCTTAGAGCCACAATTTCAATATTTATATGTCGGCTACGAAGACCAATCTAATATTGGGATTTATGATACTGCCCAGTTACAAGAAGATTACTTTGGCTTATTTAGAGACCGCCGCTTTTCTGGTTTAGATAGAATTGCAGACACCAATCAAATAACCTTAGGGGTTACAACGCGCCTCTTTGATGAGTCCAATGTTGAAAAATTTAAATTCAGCATAGGTCAAATTGTGTTTATTGAAGATAGTAAAATAAATAGTTACAACGACATAGAAGCGGACGCATCAACCTCTGTGCTTGCCGCTGAAATCGATGCCAATATGTATCAAGATTGGTTTATTAGTGGTGCTGTGCAATTTGATACTGAAAACGGTGAGAATAAGAAAAGTGAAGTCACCTTAGATTTTAGGCCCAGTAATGACAAATTATTACAGTTTAGCTATCGCTATGTGCCTGATTTGCTTAACACCAACACTAATGACAGAGTGAACATATCTCAAATAGGCATGCGCACCTCATGGCCAATAAGTGATGATTTATATTTTGTCGGTAACTTTTATTACGACTTAAATGAATCAAGAAATATTGAAACCTATACCGGTGTCCAATACGAATCTTGCTGCTGGGCATTGCGCTTAAGTTACCATTACCGCATTAAAACTAATTACGATGATGATTTAAATCCAAGTTTAGATACCCGAGAAGAGTTTGAAAGTGGTGTATACCTTAACTTTATCATTAAAGGCTTAGGTGGTTCTGGCCCCCTAGGTGTCGAAGACATGCTTGATGACGGATTATTTAACTATCGTAAACCACTTTACTTGAGGAATTAGCCATCATTTGTGGTAGATTGCTGAACCTACTGGAAAACAAACAGTCCTAATAAAAGATAACAACACTGTATGTGGTATATATTCCACTGCAATTAAAACTAAAAGTGCCAAGGATTTCGTGGATGAAACACTGTAAGAAAATGATTTTTGCTTTATTTACTTTGGCAATGAGCCAAGTAACCATCGCGGCGCCAGTTCCCCTCGACCGCGTATCAGTACAAATTAATGAGGGTATTATTCTTGAAAGTGAAATCACTCATATGGTGGCGTCGGTAAAAGCCAATGCGCTAAAAGCAGGCCAAGGCTTACCGTCAGATAATGCACTTCGCACTCAAGTTATTGAACGTTTAATTTTGACTCACTTGCAATTGCAAATGGCAGAACGTATTGGTCTATCTATTGGTGACCTACAGCTTGATCAAACCATTGAGAATATTGCTAAAGAGCAAAAGCTAACGGTTTCTCAAATGCAACAACAAATTGAAAGCGAAGGCATGAGCTATGCGCAATACCGTGAGCAATTACGTGAAGAAATCACCCTAGGTGAAATCCAACGTATTCAAGTTCAGCGTCGTATTCAAGTCTCACCTCAAGAGATCAGTAACTTAGTTAAAATGATCCAAGAGCAAGGTTTAAAAGATGTCGAGTTCCAAGTTGGACATATCTTAATTGAAGTGCCAAATAACCCAAGCAGTGAACAACTAGAAGCATCGAGCAAACGGGCGAATATCGTATTAGACCGCTTAAATGAAGGTGAAGATTTTCGCCGTACAGCTATCGCATCTTCATCAGGGCCTAAAGCGCTTGAAGGTGGTATCTGGGATTACATGAGCGTGAACGAAATGCCAACCTTGTTTGCTGAGGTAGTAACTGACGCTAAAACTGGTGATGTCATTGGCCCAATTAAAAGTGCCTCAGGTTTCCATATTATTAAAATCATGGACGCTCGCGGCCTGCAAACCAAAGAAATCAATGAAGTAAGATCACGACATATTCTGCTGAAACCATCACCGATCCTTTCAGAAGATCGTGCTAAAGCAATGCTAGAAAGCTTTTTAGCTCAAGTTCGTTCAGGCGAAGCTGATTTTGCAGCACTTGCCCGCCAATACTCTGAAGATCCAGGTTCTGGGGCAAAAGGTGGTGAATTAGGCTGGGCAGAACCGACTGTATATGTACCTGAGTTTGCTCAAACATTATCAAGCTTAGAAATTAATGAGTATAGTGAACCCTTTAGAACAACCCATGGATGGCACATCGTTCAACTTGAAGAAAAACGTAAAACTGATGCTACTGCTCAGTTTAATAGCAATCGTGCTCACCAGTTGATTTATCGTCGTAAGTTCAATGAAGAGCTACAAAACTGGTTAGATGAAATGCGTTCAGAAGCCTATATTGAAGTTTTTGAACCTGAGAGTACTCGAGGTTAAGCTAACTTAATGACAATACGTATTGCGATTACGCCGGGTGAACCGGCGAGTATCGGCCCAGATCTTGTTATTAAACTTGCTCAGCAGCCATGGCCTGCTGAGTTAGTTGTTTGCGCCGACCCAGAATTATTAACTAGCCGAGCAAAAATGCTTGGCTTGCCGCTGACATTAAGACCTTACCAGCCAACGTTACCTGCTAAGGCTCAGGAAGCTGGCACCTTAACCATTGCGCCATTTACTCTTGCTGCAGAAGTTGAATGCGGCAAATTAAATGAGCTTAACAGTGAATATGTGGTCGACACCTTGCGTTATGCGGGTGAGAAAAACATGACCAATGAATTTGAAGCTGTGGTAACGGGCCCTGTTCATAAAGGCATTATTAATCAAGCGGGTATACCTTTTAGCGGCCATACTGAATTTTTTGCATTACAAGCAAATTGCCAAGATGTGGTAATGATGCTGGCAGCGCCAGGTCTGCAGGTGGCGTTAATGACCACCCACATTCCACTGGCTTATGTTGCAAAAGCCATTACACGCGAGCGTTTACATCATATAATACAAATCTTGCACAGTGAGTTAGTGCAAAAGTTTGGCATTACTTCACCTAAAATATTCGTCTGCGGCCTTAATCCGCATGCTGGTGAAGATGGACACTTAGGCCGAGAAGAGATCGATATCATGATCCCTGCTCTGAATGAACTTAGAGAGCAAGGTATTGATATTGTAGGTCCATTACCTGCAGATACTTTATTCCAGCCTAAATACTTACAAGAAGCAGATGTGGTTCTTGCTATGTATCATGACCAAGGACTTCCAGTACTTAAATCTTTAGGTTTTGGAAAATCGGTTAACATTACCTTAGGTCTTCCGTATATCAGAACCTCTGTCGATCATGGCACAGCTTTAGAGCTAGCCGGAACCGGTGAAGCTGATAGTGGTAGTTTTACCTGTGCATTAAATAAAGCCATTGAATTGGCCTCAAAAGTAAGTAGTTAAATTTTAATGAGCAATAAAGTACATTTAGGCCACACGGCCAGAAAACGTTTTGGACAAAACTTTTTAACTGATGAAAGTGTGATCAGTCGGATCGTGGGCGCCATCTCGCCAGATAATGACCATGTTATGGTTGAAATTGGCCCAGGCCTTGGCGCATTAACTGAACCTGTTGCTGAATCAGTTGATTGCTTAACTGTAGTCGAATTAGATAGAGACTTAGTCGAGCGTTTAGAAAACCACCCAGTATTAAAGCATAAGCTTAATATCAATCAGGGTGATGCACTGAACTTCGACTTTAGCCAGTTGCAACAAGACGGCAAAAAGATGAAAGTATTTGGTAATTTACCGTACAACATCTCAACGCCGTTAATGTTTCACTTATTTGAGTTCGCTGAAATAATTGAAACCATGCACTTTATGCTACAAAAAGAAGTGGTTTTGCGCCTTTCTGCAAGTCCAGGCACTAAAGCTTACGGCCGCCTAACTGTGATGGCGCAGTACTACTGTAAAGTGGTACCTGTACTTGAAGTGCCGCCACAAAGCTTTACTCCGGCGCCAAAGGTCGACTCTGCAGTGGTACGTTTGTTGCCATACGATGTAAAACCATTCCCGTGTAAAGATGTCACCGTTTTACGTCATCTATGTACCACAGCCTTTAATATGCGCCGTAAAACACTACGGAATAACTTAAAGCACATGATAACAGATGATGAGTTCAGCGCGCTGAACATTGATTCGACTCTTCGACCGGAGCAAATAACTGTCGAGCAGTATGTGGCACTTGCAAATTTAGTTTGCGATAAAAATCTATAATTCTAAGGGCACTTTTCATTGAAAGTGCCCTTTCGTTTTTAGGAAGTTTAATGTCCTCTGTAGCCCCCAAAATTAAAATAAAAGTTGAGACTAACTATTTAGAAGAGCAGTCATCAGCAGCAGAATCAAAATATTTATTCAGTTATACCATTACCATCATTAATCTGAGCGACATTGCAGTGACACTCAAAGATCGCCACTGGATTATTACTGACTCAAACGGTGAAAAAAGTGAAGTGCAAGGCCCTGGCGTGGTCGGAGAAACACCGACTATCGAGCCTAATACAGCTTACCAATACTCAAGTGGCACAGTATTAGAAACACCCGTTGGCTTTATGGAAGGCTCATACGGCATGAGCAGCGCCCAAGGTGAAGCTTTTAAAGCTGCAATCCCAACATTTAGATTAGCCGTCCCAGGGATTCTACAATAATCCTATGGCACATTATTTTGTTGGCGATATACAAGGCTGTTTTGAAGAATTACAACTGATCCTCGCTAAAGTGGACTTTAACCCTTCAAAGGATGAACTATGGGCTGTCGGCGATTTAGTCGCCAGAGGTAATGGCTCCTTACAAACTTTACGCTATTTAAAATCATTAGAGGCCAGTGCCAAAATATCTTTGGGTAATCACGACCTGCATCTATTAGCCCTTAACGGCAACATTAAAAGGCCCAACCCCAAAGATAAGCTTGCTGAATTGCTAAGCGCTGATGATTTACCCGACTTAATTACTTGGATAAGAAAGCAACCCTTGGTGCAGACACTGCCCTCCCACAATATCATCATGAGCCATGCAGGCATTCCACCGCAGTGGGACTTAGCGACCTTACTCACAGAAGCTAATGCGGTGAGCCAAGCATTACAGCAAGATGATTATATCGATTCACTAATTGCAAAAATGTACACCGATGATGCAGAGCGCTGGGACAGTACAGCCATAGGCTTGCCAAGACTGCGATATTGCATCAATGCCCTAACGCGAATGCGCTATTTGTTTGCTGATGGCAGTTTAGACTTTAAATGTAAATCCCCCATTCAAGACAAACCACCACAACTCACGCCTTGGTTCGAATTCAACTCCCCGTTAAAACAAAGCCACACTTTGGTATTTGGTCATTGGGCGGCGTTAATGGGCGTGGTTAACCAACCTAATATGCAAGCACTGGATACAGGATGTTGCTGGGGAGAGCATTTAACCCTATGGCATTTAGAAACCAACGAAAAAATACAACAGCACAAAATAAAATCATAAATAAATAATTAAACTTTCCAGTAACAAAGCCGATACAGTTATTGGATCTCCAATGATCATACAGCCCTGAGTGATCAAAGAGATAAATTCGGGATAAAATAATAACAGCCGGAGTATGCTATGAAAATTAATGTTGCCACCAGAGTGATTGGCGGTTTTACCGTTGTGACTCTCCTTTTGATAGTTTTAGGTGGCGTGTCTTTGCTCACCAACAATAGCATCAAGGACAGTACTAGCACCTTACAACAAGTTAGTTTGCCAGCCCTTACTGCTACCGGTGAATTAACGCAAAACTTAAGCGCCCAGCAAATTCACATTCTATTCGGTTACTACACTGATCAATCAGCTCAAATTCCAGCAGTCAAAAAAAATATAAACACTGAATCAGTGGAATTTAACAAAAAACTCAATATTTTGACTGGGTTAATTTCTGGTAGACAAGAGTTTTCCAGTAACCTTTCTCAGCTTAAAAACAGCTACCATAATTTTGAAAGAAATAGCGCTTTAATGCTAATAGAGCATGAAAATGCATTATTAAAACATGAACAACTATTACAACTTCGAGATAATTTAGAAGACAGCGCAGATGATGCATCATCGATTTTATTAGACCTGATAGATCTAGAGTTGAGTGAAGATACCACTAAACAAAGTATTGCAGCTGCAGCGGGAGTCGTTGATAGTAATTTCATCAATATTATTACCACCATTTATGATTTAGTTGCCGCTAAAGAAAACGCTAAATATGAAGTAATAGTGAATGAGCTAGAGTACATGCTCAACGATACCCGCACAAAGATTGAGCATATCAACTTACAAGGCCGCGGTATTATTAGCGATAGCACTCTTAATGATTTAAACGTAGAAAGTGATGCTGTATTTGCCCTAGTGACAGGTAATAACTCCATAGTTACCTTGAAAGGCCAGCAACTAAAGCATGATCAAACCGCTGCCGAAATGTTAGCTGCAACCGATAAAGACCGTTTAGACGTTAATGCTAGAATGAACGAGCTAGCTAATAAAATTGAAAACTTCACAGCTAAAATAAGTGACGATGCAATTAAAAATATCGATTCGGCTACTATCCAAACAATGCTGGTAGTTATTCTGGCCATTGTGGTGGCAATTATCGTCAGTTACGCCGTAGTGAAACCATTAACTCGCTCATTAGAAAAAGTAAACCAGGCGCTAAATATTCTTGCCTCTGGAGATTTAACTCATAAATTAGATGATTCAGGCCATGACGAGTTCGCGCTACTAGCTAAAAACTGTAACAGCTTAGTGGATAGTTTAAGTGACTTAATCGTCGGCATTTTAGACCGCTCGAATCAGTTGGCTGCTGCAGCAGAAGAAACGTCAGCAATAACCACCCAAACTACATCTGGTATTCAAGAGCAAAAAAATCAAGTGGATCAAGTGGCCACCGCAACTACTGAGCTAAGCTCTAGCGCCCAACAAGTTTCAATGAGCGCCGATCAAGCCCTTGAACAAATTAAGCAAGCCGATCAAGAAACTCAGCATATGCGCACACTTGCTGAAGAGAATAAAGTCACTATTCTTGCCTTAGCAGAAGAAGTCGCTAAAGCGGGCGTGGTGATCAATAAGGTCCATACTGATAGCGCATCAATCGGCTCTATTCTTGATGTAATTCGTGGTATTGCAGAGCAAACTAACTTACTGGCATTAAACGCTGCGATTGAAGCTGCCCGCGCGGGTGAGCAAGGCCGTGGTTTTGCTGTTGTCGCCGATGAAGTGCGCAGTCTTGCTTCTAGAACCCAAGAATCGACTAGCGAAATTCAGCAAATGATTGAAGTGTTACAACAAGGTGCACAACAAGCAGTGACGGTCATGGAATTAGGCCGCACACAAGCAACCAGCTGTGTCGATAAAACAGAACAAGCTAACTTGGCCTTAGAAACCATTAGTCAGTCAGTACATAAAGCTTACGACTCTGGTAATCACATTGCCCAAGCCGCTCAAGAGCAAAACTTGGTCAGTCAGCAAGTCTCTGAAATGCTAGAGCACATTGCTGCTATTTCAGAAGAAACCGCCATAGGCGCAGATCAAACAGCACAATCAAGTCAGCAAGTAGCAATGCTGTCTGAAGAGCTACAAAGCTCTGTGAAGGAATTTAAAGTTTAACGACTCACAGTATCTAAATGTAGAAAAGGCTCTTTAGAGCCTTTTTTATTGCCTTTAAAGCCTAATAGCGCCATGACTTAGCAATGATTTGCGGCAATAAAAACCATAAGCAACAAAAAACCGCCCTAAGGCGGTTTTGGCAGTCAAAGCTATCAACTTTATTTATGCATAAGATTATATTTGATAATTCACAATTGCTATCACCAAATTAATCAATGCGCTTTACTCACCACTATTAATGCGATCTTGAACTGCAGCAGTAATAGCACTACCACTATGGCCATTGCTATTAGCCCAATCAAGAATGCTTTTCCCGTCGGCTTCTGGTGAACTTAAATCACCAGCAGGAAGACGTTTAGCGATGTACTCACCCACTTCAAATGAATTTGCATTATAAGCGGTTCTTAATAAGCTTGCGCCATCACAAGAAACACCGGTATAGATATTACGTAATTTAACACGACTTTCTTTGAGTTTTTTACGTAGTCGATTTTTATCATTCGATTTAACGTAATCACAAATACTTGCCACAAGTTGATCGGTATCAGCGACTGCTGGGGTTGAAACTGAAGATGCTGCAATTAGGACGGCGACGGCCACAGGCATTAAACGCATCCGATACTCCTTTGTAGGTATTATTATTTTCAGCTTACCATCAAGGGTAAACCTCTATTCAGGGTAAAACAGCTTGTAATTTAACATTTTTTCACAAAAGTGTTAAAGCTATATTGCAATTGTGCTGCATTAACCTGATTAACCTTATCTTGTAACGTCCAGCTATCATCATCCCACTCGGGGAAAAAAGTATCGCCATCAACAGTTAGCTCAATGAAGGTTAGATATAATATATCGGCCAGCGGTAAAATTTCTTTATAGAGCTGCCCACCACCAATGACAACTAATTCATCACAATCTGTAACAAGTTGTTTAGCTTGCTCAAATGAACTCACACATGAAACGCCTTCAATGTGATAATCTGCTTGGCGGCTGATGACAATATTATGTCTACCTGGAAGCGGTCTACCAATAGATTCAAAGGTTTTACGCCCCATCACCACAGGCTTACCTAAGGTCATCGCCTTAAAATGCTTTAAATCTTCAGGTAAGTGCCAAGGCATTTTATTATCTTTACCAATGACACGATTATTGGCCATGGCGGCTATCATTGCGATGCGCATATAAAAATCCTTATTTGATGCTAAAACGGGGGTTAAATAATAGGTCTGGTTCGATAATACACTAATGAGGGCATTGCTAAGCCGACTGATAATGCCCCAAGAATGAATACGGTTTTCAGGCCATTAAGAATGACTATCGAAGTTAAATCACTGCTGACTTGCTCTTGAACACTCAGTTGTACCAAAGCTATCAAGGTATTGTATGCATAGGTACCCGGTACCATGGGTATGATAGCTGCAACAGCATACATTAGCGGCGGCGCGAGGTGACGCTTAGCAAAGCGTATCGTAATAATACCAACGATGGCTGCAGCTGCAAATGTCGCCCACTCTATGGGCATATCAAAATGCATAAGTAGGCTTCTTGAACTATGCCCTATGGCGCCAGCTACCGCACAAAAAGGTAAGTATCGCTTCGGGACATTAAACAACATCGCAAAGCCTAGCGCTGGTATTGCTGAAAAAAGTCCATCATGCAGCAATTCTAAAATAAGATTCATATAAACAAAATCCCACCCAATGCCATTGAAAGTGTAATCCCAATGACAGTAGCCAGTGTTAAGAGTGTCGCGTGGCCCCAGCGAGATATACCCACATTCATATGGCCTTTAACCATATCTGATATCGCATTAATTAACGGAAAACCAGGCACTAGCATCAGCACACTGGCAGCCATTGGGGTTTTAGGGGTTGAGGTTAAATCAGTGATGAAGCCGATTTGGGCAATGATTGTGGTGATAAAAGCGGTAATGGCAAAGATAATGAGTGCATTAAAGTGCTTTTTGACTAATGATAATCGCACTGACATACCAATAGCTGAAGCACAGAATGTAATAAGACACGCGGTAATATCACCACCAAACAAGTGACAAAAACTCGCACAAGATAGCCCAATCATCGGGATCAAATATTTTGCCGGATAACTCTTAGGCTCAATGATCTCTAAGCGGCGTTTAACTTGTTTGGCATTGCACACTCCGCGCTCTGCCAAGAGGCAAATGCGTTGTACTTCACACACCACCTTCATATTGATGCCATGCTCTCGAATGCGTCGGGTTGTAGTTATACAGCGGCCATGGACTAAACTGGTCAGTACAAGGGAGTTGGAGGAAATTGAAAGTTCAACGCTGGCAAGACCCAGCGCTTTACCTAAGCGCTGACTGATCTCTTCAACAAGATCTGACTCAGCGCCATAGGCTAGAAGTAATTGTGCACTTCGTACAACAAGACGAGTGATATCATTTTGAGTTTCTGCGTACACTTGTCTCTCGACTATTAACGTTGGTAAATGATTTCCACATCGTAGTCATCGTCATCGAAGTCATCATCAAAGTCGTCGTCGTAATTTTCATTTACCGATTCAACGCTAGCTTCATGGTAGTTATCCCATTTAAACTCAACTTCATCATCTGGGCTAGTGCCTTCATCTTCAGGAGGAAGTGAATTGATGAAATCTAATAGTTTTAAGCTAATGTCTTTAGTGTTCGTTCGGTTGAATGCTGACATAGTGTAAATGTCACCCTTCCAATCCATTTCCTTAACAATGCGATCCATTCTTTCTGCAAGTTCATCTTCATGCAATAAATCGATTTTGTTAAAGACTAACCAACGTGGCTTAGCTGCAAGCTTTGGTGAATACTTTTCAAGTTCAGCCACAATTGAACGCGCAGATTCAACCGGATCACTGCCATCAATAGGATCGATATCGATGATGTGTAATAACACACGACAACGTTCCAAATGCTTCAAGAAACGAATACCAAGACCAGCACCATCTGAGGCACCTTCAATCAAGCCAGGAATATCGGCGATAACGAAGTTTTGCCCAGGTCGTGGACTTACCACACCAAGGTTTGGTACTAGTGTCGTAAACGGATAATCAGCAACTTTTGGTGTTGCACGAGATACCGCACGAATAAAGGTTGATTTACCTGCATTTGGTAAGCCCAATAGGCCGACATCAGCAAGTAACAATAATTCCAGTTTTAAGAAACGTACTTCACCAGGCGTACCTAATGTTTTCTGTCTCGGCGCACGGTTGGTACTGCTTTTAAAGCGCGTATTACCTAAACCGTGGAAACCACCTTTAGCCACAAGTAACTTTTGGCCATGGGTAGTCAAATCACCTAATAATTCTTCAGTATCGAAATCAACAGCACGCGTACCCACAGGTACTTTAAGCATTAAATCTTCACCGCCATGACCGGTACAATCACGGCCACGTCCATTTTTACCACGCTCAGCAATATGCGAGCTGACAAAACGGAAATCAATAAGCGTGTTCATGTTTTCATCTGCGACTAAAAATACACTACCACCATCACCGCCGTCACCACCATCAGGGCCGCCGTCTGGCACATATTTTTCACGTCTGAAGCTAACGCAGCCACTGCCACCGTCACCCGCTTCAACTCTGATTTTAGCCTCATCAATAAACTTCATACATACTCCTGACACCACTTAATGTGTCAATTATAACCTCAAAAGATTGAGATGTGCAGGGAAGCGTAGAAGATACAATCACCATAAATCGCTTACTGCAAAATAAATAATCAACGATGCAAAACATCGCAAATACCGCACGTAAATTTAATCCACTAATTTTTAATAAACTAAAGTCTAGCTAACTAAATCAACAATGAAGTAAAAAAACACAAAAGCCCCGCCAGAAGGCGGGGCTTTCAAAGACTGATTAGAGTCTAGATTAAGCTTCGATGCTAATAAACTTACGGTTATTAGGACCTTTTACTTGAAACTTAACTTTACCGTCTGTTAATGCAAACAAAGTATGGTCACGACCAATACCTACGTTTACACCAGCGTGGAATTTAGTACCACGTTGACGAACGATGATGTTACCAGCTACAACTGATTCACCACCAAAACGCTTAACACCAAGACGTTTACTTTCCGAATCGCGGCCGTTACGAGTAGAACCGCCAGCTTTTTTATGTGCCATGAGTTAGACTCCTAAATTATGCGCTGATCGCTGTGATTTTAACTTCAGTGAACCATTGACGATGGCCCATTTTCTTTTCGTGATGCTTACGACGATTGAACTTTTGAATAGTTACTTTCTCACCGCGACCGTGGCTAACCACTTCAGCAACAACTTTACCAGTTGCAACTAGAGGTGCACCAACGTGAACGTTCTCACCATCAGCAACCAATAATACTTGATCAAACTCTACAGTTTCACCAGTAGCAACTTCAATTTTTTCTAAACGAACTGTATGACCTTCAGCAACACGATGTTGCTTTCCGCCACTTTGAAAAACAGCGTACATAGCTATTTCACTCCAAATGGACTAACACTCCGGTTCATTGTTATGTTGATACCGGGTGCTAAAAACTTTTAATGACAATGGGCGCGGATTCTACGGCAAGATTTGCATTCTGGCAAGCGTTAAATTTGAATCAATAAAAAAAGCTCGGCTTAACTCCCACTATCTAAGAACAAAAGCTGCCTAAAGCATGAAAATTCGGTAAAATTTGTTAATATACAATTTGAACCTTATATAGTGGGCAATATAATTTTGTCCGGTAGCCTAATAACTAGAGACCATTATGGATTTAAACGCCATTCGTCAACTAGCTGATAACGACATGCAAGCCGTAAATCAGTTAATTTACAAACAACTTGAGTCTGATGTTGCATTAATAAACCAACTCGGTTTTTACATTATCAATGGCGGTGGTAAACGACTACGTCCATTGCTTTCAGTTTTAGCCGCTCGTGCTATCGACTATAAAGGTGAAGAACACCTAAAGTTAGCTGCCATTATAGAGTTTATTCATACGGCATCACTACTGCATGATGATGTTGTTGATGAATCAACCTTACGACGTGGCCGTAAAACCGCTAATGCCCTTTTTGGCAATAGCGCTAGCGTGCTTGTTGGCGACTTCTTATACACTCGCTCATTCCAGATGATGACTGAGTTAGATAGCATGAAAGTACTGCGCGTACTGGCTGACACCACTAACATTCTTGCCGAAGGCGAGGTTTTACAATTAATGAATTGTAATGACCCTGAAACCACCGAAGAGAATTATATGCGAGTGATTTACTGCAAAACAGCTAAATTATTCGAAGCCGCGACCTTACTCACAGGTGTGATTGCAGATGTGAGCAAAGAGCAACAACACGCATTAGGTGAATACGGTAAATTTTTAGGTACCGCATTCCAACTAACCGATGACTTGCTTGATTACACTGCAGATGCTGATGAGCTAGGTAAAAATATTGGTGACGACTTAGCCGAAGGGAAACCTACCTTACCGCTAATCTATGCCATGGCACACGGTAATGATGAAGCTAAAGCGCTGATCAAAGACGCAATTGAAAATGGAGATGGCACCAAAGCTATCGACGAAATCGTCGCAGCCTTAAAAGATTCAGGTGCATTAGAGTACACCAAACAAAAAGCCGATGAAGAAGCGGATAAAGCCATTGCGGCATTAGCGCCAATTGCTGATAGCGAATACAAAACCGCGCTTATCTCATTAGCTAAGATTTCAGTTCAGCGTAATAACTAAAAACCACTAAACTAAGCTGTTACTGAATATTAAAATGCACTTGATTGCTATCAAGTGCATTTTTTATTGCTAAGACCTACACTTGCCAATCAATTGGCGTACTATTTTTTGCCACTAATAATTGATTAATAATTGAAAAATGTTTGCAACCAAAGAACCCACGATAAGCCGATAACGGCGACGGGTGCGGCCCTGAAAGAATATGATGCTGAGGTGAGGTTATCCAGCGGCCTTTTTTTATCGCGTGAGCGCCCCACAGCACAAATATAATAGGTTCAATTTGTTGATTAAGGCATTGCATTACTTGGTCAGTAAAATGCTCCCAGCCCGCTTTTGAGTGCGAATGAGCCTTACTTTCTTCAACGGTTAATACCGTATTAAGCAATAACACCCCTTGTTTAGCCCAAGCAGTTAGGTTGCCATGTTCGGGAATGATAAAACCACTGATATCTTGCTTAAGCTCTTTGTAGATATTTACCAAAGAAGGCGGCGTTTTCACTCCAGCTTGTACCGAAAAACATAAACCGTGAGCTTGCCCTGCCCCATGATAAGGATCTTGCCCTAATACAACCACTTTTACCTGTTTCAATGGCGTTAGATCAAAAGCTGCAAAGGTCTCATTTTCTGGAGGGTATATCACCTTGCCTTGCTGGCGCTCTGTCGCTAAAAAATTCATTAATTCAAGATAATAGCCTTGCTGTTGTTGCTCATTAAACAGCTGCTGCCAATTCGCATATTTCATCTCATACCTACCTATAACCCCTAAACCAATCTACAATTATTTAACAACACATTACTAAAGATGCCTAAATGCAAATTGAAAAGCTCAAAATAACTCAAACTGGGTTTACGCTTATTGAACTGGTTGTCGTCATTATTATACTGGCTATTTTAGCCGTCATCGCTTTGCCTAAGTTTATCAACCTTCAACAAGATGCGCATGTGGCAAATGTAAAAGCCACTGGCGGCAGCTTCGCAACCGGTATCAGCCTCGCGCATATAAAATGGGCTGCGTTAGGCTATTCAGGCCCTGCTGATAATCTGCCAATATTTGAAAATGCCGGTACTGATGGCCAATTAGATATTAATGAGTGGGGATATCCAGCACAAAACTGGCCTCCGTTTGAGCCATCACCAAGGCTAAACAACGTCGCTGATTGTATATCGGTATGGGAAACCGTACTACAAGATGCCCCCAGTGTTTCCACCACTGCCGATGAAAACGTATCAGATTACCAAGCCACCTATATAAATCCTGATCAATGTCGCTATTTTTATAACTCATTGACGAATTTATCTATTTACTATGACTCTCGAAATGGTCAAGTGATCACTGACTCTGACCCAGACAGTTAAAATGACGTTATTGTTTAATAATTGGATCGAATCCGCAAATTCAATGGTTTTTTACCTGAATTTAAGTTTTAAAGTGGGTAAACTAATTGCAATTAAACCAGTACTAAAAAGTGGAAAATATGTCAGAAGAAAAAACTGAAACAACAATGTACCAAATTGCTGATCAATTTATCGCGCTAGCAAACCAACTTAGCCAGCAAGAAAACGATATTGGCAAAGTCGGTACTGCCCTTCGCTTTGCTGCAGCACGTTACAATGCATTTGAAGCTGCAATTAAGTCTTCAAATTTAGAAGCTGAAAAAGATAATGCCTTAGAGTGGTTTTCTGAGGAGTTCAAAGGAATGTTAAGTGAAAACTTAAATGACCATATAAAGAACCCACCAGGAAGCCAGCAGGCATCAGAAGAGGACGTTGTAGAGAAAGACGATTCAGTACAAGTATTTAAGAACTAACAACTGCTTTAACCAAAAAAAGCCATCGCAAGATGGCTTTTTTGTTCTCTCTATCTGTAATAAATACTATTTAAAATAGATTTATCAACACCCGAACTGCCAGCAAGATAAGTACCACACCCGATAACTTATCAATCAATGCCGCTTTGTTTCGTAACCGATTTAAGATCGGCCCATGGGATAACACCACGGCAATAAGGGTGTACCAAAGCCCATCAACAACCAAGGGCGTTAGCACAATAACGGTTTGACCTGCCATGGTTTCAGCTGCAAGCACAAACTGACTAAATAATGCTAAAAAGAATAATAAAATCTTTGGGTTAAATAATGATATCGCTAAACCGTCTCTTGCAGCCTCAAGTAAAGATGCTGGCACTCCTGCTTGTAGCTTTTGCTCCATACCACCTTTAGAGTTTAGTGCTTGAAACCCCATCCAGGCCAAATAAAGC
Organism: Shewanella sp. 10N.286.51.B2; assembly: GCF_041469265.1. Lineage (NCBI taxonomy): Bacteria > Pseudomonadati > Pseudomonadota > Gammaproteobacteria > Alteromonadales > Shewanellaceae > Shewanella > Shewanella sp. 10N.286.51.B2. Next base: position 36,558 of record NZ_JBFRKH010000017.1, on the reverse strand, counting down.
GCCCCCAGAATCGCAATACCGTTAAACACAATTGGCGACTTTTCTAGCACCACTGCAAGCCCTAATAAGGTCACCAAAGCATAAACACCAATACCTATTGAATGTGCCCAGGCACAAACAACACCATGTAATCGCCCACCAGATAAAGTATGTTTTAACACCATAGCTAAACTAGGACCTGGAGACATGGCTCCTAAACAACAGATAGCCAATAGACCTAACCACGTACTAAACGCCATTTTATTTCCCAAATCATTAATGAGTGAATATTCTTACAATTAAATACAGATGATTATATTCATTTAATTATCTGCAGTTTAATAAAGGCGTAACGTTACCATGAATGACCACTGACAACATGGGTTTAACCTCAAATTAAGTAAAACTTGATATAGTCGCCTATATCTTCTGCATAATTAACTGAGAACACATCCTATGGCCTTATTGCTGCCAATATTACTTGGATTACTACTAACCGGTATCGGTTTACTGATTATCCTAAAAATAAAAGGGAATAATATTCCTACTGCGATCATCGTGTTACTTAGTTTTATGACCTTATGTTTTGGCGGGGTGTATGCTTTTTTACAAAAAGATGAAGATTACAATGCTTATAAACGCTTGCAGTGGCAAACGCTTAACCCAAGCCAAATAGCGCCTTTAGTTGAGCAAGGCTATACTGTATTTGTGGATGTATACGCGGACTGGTGCTTGCCTTGTCGAACCAACCAAGCCAATGTCACCCATAGAGAAAAAGTCGTTAATGTACTTACTGCAGATAATATCATTTTAATGCAAGGCAATTGGACTGAACCTAATGCACTTATCGAAACCTATGTAACCAATGAAGGCGGCATGGGTACGCCATTCAATAAAGTTTACGGCCCTAAGTACCCACAAGGGGTTAAGCTGCCAACAGTGCTCACCATTGAATCATTGTTTGATACTTTAGATGCGGTTAACTGATTCGATTAGTGTTTAGCAAGTTCAACTCAATAAATTTATCGCAAAAAAAAGACTGCAGATGCAGTCTTTCTTGTTCAAGTTAAACGCTTAAAAGCTGTAAGTTAACTTACCGTAGTAGAAGCCACCGTTATAATCGAATGGACCACTTTCATAGTAAACTGCACCTAGAGCACCTAAAGTACCGTCTTTAAGCTTTTGAGCTTCTTGGTCGAAGATATTATTCGCACCCACTGAAATAGTTAATGCATCAACTACCGTATAACTCACTTCAAGGTCAACAGTGAAAGCAGAATCTGCCGTTTCAGAACCCCAATCAGACGTATCATCAGCATGGGTTGCATAGTATTCACCAAAGTAATTACCACGTAACGATACGTTTAAATCGTCCCAGGTTTGATTCCACGTTAAGGTCGCACGATGAGCAGGAATACCATCTTCTAAACGACGCACTTTACCTTCGTCAGTAGTATCTGGATCAAACTTATCAACGTTTGTATCCGTCCAGCCATAGGCAAGACTGAACATTGAGTCACCAGACATCAGCTCTGTTTCATACGAACCCACAATATCAATACCTTGAGTTGTAGTATCAAAGTCATTGGTATAATAAGTAACCGCCGAAATTAACTCAGGAAACTCTACTCCCGCCGCTCTTAACGCATCATAATCATCCGCTTGTACTTCAATTTGACTTGACTGCGCCAGACGACCTGTCACTTCAATATTGTAGTAATCAACCGTTAAGAAAAAGTCTTCATACTCAAATACCGTACCTAACGCATAGCTGATGGATTCTTCCGGTTCTAAAACTTCACCACCATAAAATGCCGCTAATGGATCCGTTGGTGGAGCAATAAATGTCTGGATCAAATCACCGTTTACAATCGAGGTTTGAGTGTTAACCACATTCTCTTGACCGACTGTTGGCGCTCTAAACCCAGTGCTGTGTGAGCCACGAATTGACAAGTAATCATTCACTGAATATTGGGTTGAAATCTTATAATTTAAGGTATCGCCGAAAGTAGAAAAGTCCTCATAACGCAGCGCTAAACCCAATAACCAATCATCAGTTAAATACGCTTCAACATCGGCATAAATACCAATATTGGTTCGAGAGTTTTTACCCGCAGCTTCAGGACCAAAACCTTTAAAGCCATGGGAACCAATATTGAAACCTTGATCTGCGTATGGGCCAGCTAACCAAGAAGCTTCTTCACCTTGAGTAATTTCAAATGACTCTTCACGCCACTCAAAACCCGTTGCAAAGCTAATATCTTCAATTGAGCCAATGGTGAAATAACGCGAGAAGTCGAGGTTGACTGTGGTTTCAACTTGCTCGTAAGCACCGGTATCAAAATCAGTTTGAGTATCTTCAGGGTTAGCCGCTAAACCTAAAGAAGGGTTAAGCGAGTTCCTTAAGCTAAAACTTGCTTTGTTGGCACCGGTACCTGCACTGGCATCATAAGCCCACTCACCAAATTCGCCTTCAAAACCTAAGAAGAAAGACATATCTTCAATGGTCCCAGCAAATTGAGGGGTATAACCACCTGGGCGCACTTGGTTCATTGAGAAACAGTTAGGATCTGCAACCATTGCTGCATATTCAGGGGTATCAAGTACATTAGGTACATTTGCAGGCACAACATCACATGTTGATGGATCGCCATTTACTGCCCCCACTAGCAAGGTTTCGCCGCCATCAAGGGAGTAAACATTGCCACGGTTATGGGGGTTACGGTAATAGAAGCCACCCACAGCATCTCTTGACGATACGTTACCAAATGCATAAAGGCTGTGCTTGTCATTAAAGTCAAAGCCAAGATTCGCAAATACAGTGTAATCATCTTTAATTTCTGGGTTACCCCATATTTGGGCAGGATCATTAACGAATGTGTTTCCTCCCGCAATTAAACCCGCAGCATCAGGGCGCTGTACACTGCGACTGGTTGCATCAGCAGTTTTGTATTGCGCACTAATATTAACGAAGCCAGCATCTGTTAACGGCAATCCGATGTTGCCATCCACGGTTGTCGTTGCACCATCGCCTTCATAATATTCACCGTGAGAAACAGAGACAGAGCCACCTTCAGCGCTATCTTTTAATTGGAAGTTCATTACACCTGCAATGGCATCAGAACCATATTGCGCCGCGGCGCCATCACGCAGCACTTCAACTTGCTTTAACGCAATACTTGGAATCACCGAAATGTCAGGCCCTTGAGCACCATCATTTATGCCACCTCCTTGGAATGCAATGACAGACGCACGATGACGTCGCTTACCATTAACAAGGATTAAAGTACTGTCTGAAGGCAATCCACGTAAATTGACTGGGCGCACAAGGGTTGCAGCATCACTAATCGGCTGAGCGCGCGAGTTAAATGATGGTACTGAGGTGACCAACATATCAATCATGTCGGTAGAGCCATTCTTCCTTAAATCATCAGCGCTAATGATATCGATAGGTACAGGGGACTCACCCACTGAACGAGGTGCAGCGCGGCTACCTACAACAGCAATTTTTTCTACATTGTCTGCAACTTCTTCCGCAGCTGCGACTTGAGTAGACATGACTGAACCAGTCAATGCTACTGTAATTGCGAGGCTTAATGAGCTAAAGCCAAACTTGGTTGTTTTCTTTAGATTGGTCATCATGTGGTCTCTTTATTTATTATATTTTTGCTTGTGACTCATTTTTATTCATAAACATATGATTAAAAATCGTCTCTCCCAAAATGAAATACATCATCTCGGTTACATTTCTATAACAAATGCAAGCTAATTGCGAACAATTTCGATTACCTCTCAAAATAATCTACGCATTTCGAGGTAATAACAGAGTAAAAGACTAAAACACTAACTAAATGAATAGCAAGGCAGTTGATAACGCTGACTTTATACTTACAAACCAATTAACCATGAGGCTCAAGAACACCTTTCTAGTTCAAAAAATCATCAAAACTGAACGAATAGATAATGCTAACCATCAGCCATTATAGAGCAAAAACTCCATACTTTTTAATACTATAATTTTACAAAGCTATAGAATGTTGTTGACCTGTTAACTAAAACCACTCTAATCTAAACGCCTGTTTGAAATGCAGCAAAAAAAACAACAAAGGGGATAAGCATGGGGTATGACGCAGATAAAGAACTCAATCTACAGCAATATGATTCATTGGTAGATTTGATCGAACAAACTTGCCAACGTTATGGGGATAATGTGGCTTATGCTTGTTTGGGGAAACAAACCACCTTTAAAGAACTCGAACTTGCTTCACGTCAGTTTGCCGCCTACATGCAAAACCATAGTCAGCTAAAACCTGGGGATCGCATCGCGATTCAGTTGCCAAATATCACTCAATTTGTGATTGCCGCATACGGTGCAATTCGTGCGGGGCTAATCATAGTCAACACTAACCCGCTGTATACTGAACGTGAGCTAATCCATCAGTTTAATGATTCCGGCGCAAAAGCCTTGGTGGTGTTATCTGACTTATTACCCACATTAAATAATGTAGTTGCGAAAACTGATATTGAATTAGTCATCAGCACCCATGCACTGGATTTAATTAATCCTCAGCCTCAAGCCGACACCCCTTTTGCAAAAGTCGAATTTAACCACATGCTCGCCTTAGGTGAACAATCAAGCTTTAGTCCTTACAAACCTCAGCAAGAAGATCTAGCCGCGCTGCAATACACTGGCGGCACCACGGGCTTATCAAAAGGTGCCATGCTAAGTCATCGCAATATGTTGGCTAACTCAGGCCAAGTAAAGTCGCGTATTGCCAGCACTATGACTGAAGGCAAGGACATTTTTGTCGCACCGTTACCGATTTATCATATCTATGCCTTTATGGTGAATTTAGTCCTGTATTTTGAATCTGGCAGCTGCTCAGTGCTAATCCCTAACCCACGCGATATTGCAGGCTTAATAAAGACTATGGCCAGTTATCCGTTTACTGGCTTTGCAGGGCTTAATACTTTATTTGTTGGCCTATGCCACCAACCAGAATTTCAAGCATTGGATTTTAGTAAGTTAACCATTACGCTCTCTGGCGGCACAGCACTGACAAGTGCTGCGGCAAATATTTGGCAAAAAACTACTGGCAGTATGATATCTGAGGGTTATGGCTTATCAGAAACCGCCCCGGTAGTGAGCTTAAATGCGCCGGGTTACCAAAAGTTAGGCACTATTGGTAAACCTGTATTGGCCACCGAGGTTAAAATATTAGATATAAACGATGAAGAAGTGCCATTAGGTGAAGCTGGCGAACTTGCAGTTAAAGGCCCACAAGTGATGCAAGGCTATTGGCAAAAGCCTGAAGAAACCGCCAAAGTCATGACCCGTAACGGTTATTTTAAAACCGGCGATATTGCAGTCGCTACTGAAGATGGTTTTCACAAAATAGTCGATCGCAAAAAAGACATGATTATCGTTTCAGGTTTTAATGTTTATCCCAATGAAGTGGAAGATATTTTATCCCAAAACGAATTAGTGCTTGAGTGCGCGGTAGTCGGTGTCGAAGATGAAAAATCCGGTGAAGCAGTTAAAGCAGTGATCGTTTTAAAAGATCCCTCAATTGATGAAGCGCAAACCAAACAGCAAATTTCAGATTATTGCCGCAGCCAATTAACAGCCTATAAAATTCCACGCATTATTGAGTTTACCGAGCAACTGCCGAAAAGCACTGTGGGTAAAATCTTACGCCGCGAGTTAAGAAAGTAGCAGTCCACGGTATATGATTTAAAAGAAATATCATTCGTAACAACATCAAAAATGCCTTCACAATTGAAGGCATTTTTTTATCGCTGGCTAAACTGAAAATAGTCAGCGCTAAGCAGATTCTTGCCCTATGTCAATGTCAGCGAGTAATTGCAAGCTGGCAAACGCGTTATAAATTTCACTTGTATGCATTAGCTCTTGGTGTGTGCCCACAGCAACGACTTGGCCTTTTTCTAACACCACAATTCTGTCGGCATTAATCACTGTGGCTAATCGATGGGCAATGATCAAGGTGGTTCTGCCCTGCATCAGATTATCTAAACCTTGCTTTACATACACTTCACTCACCGCATCTAGGGCACTGGTGGCTTCATCTAATAATAGAATAGGTCTGTCTGCCAATATGGCTCTGGCAATGGCAATGCGCTGTTTTTGACCACCTGAGAGCTTAACGCCTCTCTCACCTAAATAGGTATGATAGCCGTCAGGTAACTCATTAATAAATTCATCAGCTTTAGCTGTTTTACAAGCGTTAATAACCTCATCTTCGCTGGCATCAACCCGGCCATAGCGAACATTTTCAAGTACGTTAGTGGCGAAAATAACTGAGTCTTGTGGCACTAATGCATACTGCTCGCGTAATTGGTTTAAGCTCAACTGCGAGATATCAAATCCATCTAACTTAACAGCGCCTGAGCGAGGTTGATAAAAACGCAGTAATAATTCAAATAAGGTACTTTTACCGGCGCCGCTTTCTCCTACCAACGCAACTCTTTCACCCGCCTTAATCTGTAAATCAATGCCTTTAATGACATCATCGGCAACACTAGGGTAAGCAAAACGTAACTGCTCTAGACTCAGTTGGCCTTTAACCTCATCAGGGAGCATCTGAGGAGTTGTAACTTGTGGTAAATCAATAGGAGTGTTCACTAACTCAACTAATCGCTCTGCAGCGCCTGAGGCGCGCTGAATTTCACTGAACACTTCACTAATGGTGGCCACTGCACCTGCTGCCATTACCGCATAAAACATAAAGGCGGATAATTCACCAGCGGTAATATTTTGCGCCATCACATCTTGCGCCCCAACCCACAGCACCAAGGCAATAGCGGCAATACTTAAAAACATTACTGAAGATATTAAAATAGAGCGATAGAGAATACGGCTTTTAGCCGCGGTCATCACAGCTTCAACTTGCTCATTGAACACGTAGCGATCTTTACTTTCATGGCCGTAGGCTTGCACGGTATGAATTTCATGGAGGGTTTCATCGATATACGCCCCCAGATCGCCCACTTTATCTTGGCTGGTACGTGAATACTGACGCACTTTTTTACCAAGAAAAATAACCGGAACAAACACCATAGGCACAGCCAGTAACACTAAGCCCGTTAACTTAATACTGGTCAGCGCCATCATCACTATAGCGCCGAGCACGGTAACACTTGAGCGAAACGCCATCGACAAACTACTGCCCACCACACTTTGCAATAACGTGCTGTCAGCGGTAAAGCGTGAAATCACTTCACCAGTGCGCTGCTCGGCAAAAAATGCCGGCGATAATGACAATAAATGGTTATATACTTTCAAGCGAATATCAGCGATAACCCGCTCACCTAGCCAAGTCATTAAGTAAAAGCGACAAAAGACCGCCGTGCCACTTACTGCGGTTATCACTAATATAAACAAGACGATTTCATTGAGCCGGCCAGCGTTATCAGCCACAAAGCCTTCATCGACCATCATCTTCACTCCTTGGCCTAGTGATAACCAAGCAAATGAGCCGATAAATAAAAAGATAATTGCCGCTACCACTCTCATTCGATAAGGCTTAAGAAATGTCATAATCCACGGCAATACTGGAAATGCTTGTTTAGACGATGGCTTTTGTTCAAGTGGCTGTGAAGGCGAGTCAGTAGTCAAAATAGATACCAATAAAAACTAAGTAGCCAAATAGTACCAATAAACAATCAAGCAGATGAAGATAAATATAGCATTGACAATACTGAGCCAATTATTGAACTCAGCATTGTTGCAAAATGGTGCAGGGTTTTACTATTGCTTGCAGTAAAACAAAACAGTAGATTAGCTCAAGCTGTTACTGTCGATGGTTTTCAGTGAGCGTAAAAATATCCCTAAGCCGCCAACACTCAGCACTAAGATAACAATTAATTCGAACGCGCTCATTTGGGTAAAGCGAAAATTAATTGAGCTAATCACGCCGAAGATAAGCGCAACCAGTGAGCCAAAGGTTAGGATCCAGCAAAAAATATTTTTGGCATTGTAAAACATCAAACCTACTCCAAACATAAATGGGATCATGATCATGCCACTGGTCAGGTTCATACCGCCCATTCTGTATAGACTATGCCCCATACCAAATGAACTGGTGATTTTAATGGCATTCAGTAGCATATAAAAACCACCGCACATCATAATCAAACCAATAAAAAATGACCCAATTCCACCTGACGTTCCACCTGCACCTTTCATACAATTCCTTTGTAAATGTTAATGTTATTAGCGCGTTGAGCTTAATCTATTGCCTATGTAATCTAGCATCAGTCACCTTGGCGCTGCAAACCTTATCAGCCTATGTCGAACAAATACGCCACAGGGCAATTTGGGTGTAAGGCGTCATCATTTTAGATATGGCGATTAAACGGGGCGATTAACTGCAGATAAGCCCTGAGTTCCTCTCGCACAATAAACGCTTATCTGCGATAATTATCGGCTATTTTGATGATGTTGATGACAGGTAATTATAATGACGGCAAACCAATTCTCATGTGAAGGAATTGAGTTAACACTTTTTCGCTATCCAAAGCAGCAAGAGTCCAACCTGCAAGCTTGGGATGCCGCCGATGAACACCTGATAAAACATATTATTGAGTCAAGCCAGATTCAGTCAAACACGAGCCCAGTTAATACCGCCATCATTAATGATAATTTTGGGGCGCTGCAATGCGGCCTTGTTGCGATTGAGCCAAGCTGGCCTTTATTTGTGGAAACCGACGCGAAAACCAGTTTACTGGGGGCTGAGTTAAACTTAGCAGCCAATCAACTGCCATCAGATAATATCCAGCGTTTTCATAGCCGTGAGCTATTACCTGACACCTTGCAGCTAGTGTTAATGAAGCTGCCAAAAAACCTCAGTTATTTTGCTCATCAATTGCAGCGCTTATCTCAGGTTTTACCAAAAGGTACTCAGGTACTCATTGGCGCTAAAGCAAAAACCATCAATAAAGCGATTTTAGCCGTCATTGAGAAAAATTTAGGCGCTGCTAATGCTAGCTTAACTTGGAAGAAAACCCGCGTAATCACTTGTATTGCTGACGGTAATAAACGCCAACTTCCACAAGCTGTCAACTGGCCTGTTGATGAGTTATCACTTAACATCAGTAACTTAAGCAATGTATTTGCCGCTAACAAGCTCGATATTGGTGCTCGTATCATGCTAGATAACTTGCCAGAAGGTGAGTTTTATACCGTTATAGATCTTGGTTGTGGTAATGGTATTTTAGGCCTGCGAGCCGGACAACTTTACCCGCAAGCAACTATCCACTTTGTAGACGACTCAGAAATGGCCGTTGCATCGAGTCGTCACAATTGGCAAGCAAATGGCTTTGCTCGTGAAAAAGCGCAGTTTCATTGGGATGATTGTTTAACCCACTTAGATGCTGAAATGGTGGCTGATTTGGTGTTGTGTAACCCTCCTTTTCACCAGGGGGAAGCAATAACCGATCACATTGCATGGCAGATGTTTGTTGATGCCCGTAAACGTTTAGCCCCTGGCGGCATGTTACAAGTCGTGGGCAATCGGCATTTGGCTTACCATGTAAAATTGAAGCGTTTATTTAAAAACTGCAACACTGTGGCGTCAAATGGTAAGTTTGTTATTTTACAAGCAATTAAGTAAACCCTGCCAGACTCAACCTTTGTTCAAGCTTCGATTAAGCCTTTAACTTAAAGGCTTAATCGCGCTAACAGTTAAACGACTCATTGTGGCTAATCAGTGCAGTTAATCTGTGCCGCTAATCTGTGTTAGTCATATCAGGCCCTAGTTTCAATACTTCTCCCCCACAGATACTTTACTCGGCCGAGTCAAAACAGTTAACCGCCAAGACGAGCATTACCACTTAAGTTGTTACTCATGTAAGTTTATTACCAGCTGTAACAATCGAGCTTACCATAACGGCTAATGATCGAAGACTGGCTATAAAATAAAGCGCCTAATAAATCGATATTGATATGACACCCTATAGCAAATTATAACGCTATTAACTAACCCGAGACGCTATTATTCAAGCTAATAAGCTGCCACCAGCCCCTAAATAAAAGCTTAGATAAGGCAATTGAATTGGTAATAACAGCAGAAAAAATTGGTATACCAATAGACCAGCTAGATGATCTTCGTAACCAACGCCAAAAATACAAACAAATATCATTCTCAGAAAATTTGTTACAATTTAGTAATAAAAAACTTTTAAGATAGCAAGGTAATTACATGCTTTTTAAGCACCTATCATCACTTTTTCACTGTAAATCAATAAAAGCTTATCCCGAAGGTTTAATATAATGTCCAATAAACTGACAATCCTTGTTAATTGATAAGGTAAAATATCACCAGGGTTAGACTCTAGACCAACTCGGCTTAAGTCATTAAATTAGTGATTTGAATTAGCGATTTGAATTAGCGATAAGAGTAAAAAAGACAACCTTTAACCGCAGCCCTTGCTTTGGCCGCTGATTTTGTACAAAAAAACAAACAGAATTCTCTACAACCATAAAAAAAGGACGCTTAGCGTCCTTTAAAGTGTGTATTGATGGTTAACTTAATCTGTTAACCAAGTTATCAATTGAATATAAATCACGCTTCTCACTGTTTTTACGTTTCACTTCTTCAAGTGATTTAGCCTCAACAGTATCAAACAATACATTAATCAAGCGATTAAAGTGTTTGTGCATAGCTGCACGCGCCTCTGAAGCATCTGCTGCGGCGAGAGCCTCATAAATGGCAGTATGTTCATCTAAGGTCTTCTGGTTGTCTTTGCTACAAACGCTATCATAGTCGTCAATAATTTTTGGACTTGATGCCCGCAGTGCCCACAAGCTTTCAAACATTTTGATTAATGCACCGTTACGAGTAGAGTTAGCGATGATGTTATGAAACATTTGATCAGCTTCTTCTACATAAGACTTATTCTCCATCATAATCAACGTCTTATTTAACTCTACCAATTCTTCTTCGGTAATAGTATTTGCAGCAAGTGCCGCTATCTCACCTTCAACAAGTGCTCTAGCCTGGGTTAATTCAAAGGCGTTGATTTTGTTTTTTAGCTGGGACTGATTGACTGATTGTAAGACGTAAACACCCGAACCCGTTTTAACTTCAATTTTCTCTCGCACTTCCAGTGCAATAATCGCCTCACGAATGGTTGGACGGCTAACATCAAACTTTTCAGCTAGCTCCCTTTCTGGAGGTAAACGACTACCAGGTACATATTCGCCGCGAGTAATAGACGCTTCAATCTCTTCTACGATGCGCCAAAACATACGTCTATTTTTCATGTTTGGTCCTTCAATATTTTAAAAAATAACAATTTGCATAACCTACATCATATCGATTTAGTAATTCAACGCAAAGCCTATTTATCACTTTAGAGTGCAATTCAGCAATCATACAAGCAGTAATCATTGTTACCTTAATGTTATTGGTAATAACAAAAAAGTAAAGTCGATTTAATATTGGTAACACAAAATGGTTGACACGCACCATGACCATTGGTTAGTTTCTATGCAGCGAAAGGTTGTATTTAAAGATCATGTTTAAAGGATTGTGTTCGCATTTAAATACAATATTTTATCTGGGGAGATAAACGTGAAACTTAATAAAATAAGCGACGCATTAAGGTTAAGTAAGCTTAACTGGCAGCCAAAATATTGTGCCTGATGCAAATCTATTTGGTTTCTCACCACAAGTGGCATCTGCGTCAGTGTATTGGGAAGGTGATTGGGCAACATTCATAGTACTTTATAAGTACCGAGAATCGTATTTCCAACCTAATAACTTGCCGTTTCCAGATAGTTCAAACCGTTATGTGCAAGATTCTGATTACTTATCTGTATCACTTAAAGCGCTAAACCTGCTAGACGAGCCACAAATCATGACTCGTGGTAATGACACCACAGTTTCTGACTACTCTCGTTCAGGGCCTAAGTACTTCCTTGGCGCGAAAGTTAAGTTTTAATCCGCATTAGAAACTTAGCATTGCCACTCCTACCCCACTATTGAGCTAGGAGTTTATTTACGATTAAAACAACACTAAAACTCAGTATAAAAATAACAATGAGCGTACTAATGCAATATCAATATTTACCTAGCAAGGATAAAAACTTAAAACATATTGCTCTTATGCTGTGTCTATCGGCATTAAGCCCTTTCTTATCGCTCAATGCAGCCACTTACACAGTGAAGACGCCTGTGGAATATAACCAAACAATAAAAAATATTGTCGCAGGTGATGAAATCATCTTGGCTGACGGTATTTGGCAAGACTTTGAAATCAACTTTAGCGGTCAAGGCACAAAAGCGGCCCCCATCACACTGTCAGCGCAAACCAAAGGCAAAGTCATATTATCAGGCCAATCTAATTTGCGTTTATCTGGCCAGTATTTACATGTAAGCGGCTTAGTATTTAAAAATGGCTACAGTCCAAGCCGTGAAGTGATTGCCTTTAGAAGCAGTGATGATGATTTTGCTAATCATTCGCGAGTATCTGAAGTGGTCATCGACAACTTCAATAAGCCAGAGCGATTTGATTCTGATCAGTGGGTGGCGCTGTATGGTAAAAATAACCGCTTCGACCACAATCATTTAGTGGGTAAGCGTAATAAAGGCGTGACCTTAACGGTGCGATTAAAATCGCCGTTAAGTCAGCAAAATAATCATCAGATTGATCATAACTACTTTGGTCCTCGGCCAACCTTGGGATCCAATGGCGGTGAAACAATCCGCATTGGCACTAGCCATCATTCCATGTCGGCATCGCAAACTGTCATCGAAAATAACTACTTTGACCGCTGTGATGGCGAAGTAGAAATCATCTCCGTTAAGTCCGGCAACAACACCATTCGTAACAACACCTTTTTTGCATCCCGCGGCACCTTAACCCTACGTCATGGTAATGCTAACCAAATAAGCAGCAATGTATTTTTAGGTAATGGCGTAGAGCACACTGGCGGCGTTCGGGTGATCAATCGCGATCAAATCGTCACCAACAACTACTTTGAAGGCTTAACGGGTTATCGCTTTGGCAGTGGCTTCACCATTATGAATGGCGTACCTAACTCGCCTTTAAATCGTTATCACCAAGTGGTTAATGCCAATATTAATCACAACAGTTTTATTGATGTAAACCATATTCATTTAGCTGCAGGTAGCGATGCTGAACGCTCTGCTGCGCCGCTAGAAACTCAGTTTTCAAAAAACCTGTTAGTTAATCGCAATCAACTATCACCATTCGCCATATTTGATGATATTTCAGGGATAAGCTTTACTAACAACGTTTCTAATAAGCTTAACAATAACAGCATTACTCAAGGCATTGATGCGCAATCGATTAAACTCGTGCGGGCTGAAAATGGCCTGTTATATCCAAGCAATAACGCCTTAAGCGCCTATGGCATATCGACCTCACTCACTCCCACTTTAAAAAGCGCAACTGGCGTGAGTTGGTATCCGAAAACAGAACCAGAAATCGCCTTTGATTCAGGTAACCAAATCGCAGTTTCAACCGCGCAAGAGCTTAAGCAAGCCGTTAACCATGCAAGCGCTGGCGATGTTATCGCACTCAATAACGGCGAATATCAGCTTGAACAAGTGTTACTTATCAATAAGCCGCTCACCATCAAGGCACGAGTAAAGCAACAAGCCAAACTGAGTTTTAGCCAATCCAGCCTATTTGAAATTCAAAATAACGGCAGTTTAAAGCTCGATGGTTTAGTCATTAGCGGTAAAAATAGTACCAATATTGCAGGTAACGATATTGCAGCTAAAGATGTTGCAGAAAACAGTGTGGTAAAAACCACCAGCTCCGGCATGTTAACCAATTATCGATTCAGCTTATTAAATAGTGAAATCAAACAACTTGATAACCAGCCTTCATTTCACTTTTTTGACTCAGGTGCGCGAGCTTTTGCCAATAATATTGTCATTAGCAATAATCACTTTATCAATATCAGCGGTGATATTTTAAGGCTCAATAAAGAGACTGATGATAAAGGCATTTATAACGCTGAGTATGTACAAGTAAACAACAATCAGTTTGAGCATATTCAAGGCTCACTGGTTAATTTATATCGCGGCGGTAAAGACGAAAGTACCTTCGGCCCTCACCTTACATTTGTGAATAATCACATCAATCAGGTTGGCCTTGGAAAACGTAATCCCTTCAAAGCCAGCTTATACCTTCATGGCGTGCAAGTGACCGATATGGCTAATAATCAATTTACTGACAGTGCCGCAGTCAAAATAGAACACACCACAGGTGACCCCGTCACTCAACTCAGTCATAACCAATTTACTCATACGCTACTACCAAGCATTAGCGCGCTTTATGAAAACCCTAAATTTATCCATAAAAACCAATAACTAAAAATAAGCAGTAGGAGTCACAATGAAACAGAGCGAACATTTTTCATTTGGAAATGAAACAGAAATTGAAGACATTGGCGGCGGTTTAAAGCGTCAAATGCTTGGGTTTAATCAAGAGCTAATGGCAGTAAAAATTTGGTTTGAGAAAGGCGCCATTGGTTACAATCATGCCCACAGACACTCACAAGTTTCATACGTTGTGGAAGGTGAATTTCACTTTAATATCGATGGCGTCACTAAAATTCTAAGAGCGGGTGATAGCTGTATGATCCCGCCTCATGCAGACCATGGGGCCACTTGCCCAACAGGCGGTATTTTAATTGATACCTTTAGTCCCGCAAGAGAAGATTTCATTGAGGGACTAAAATGAAAATAAGAAACTTACGCTGGTGGGTGATTCTACTCATCGCATTAGCTACGGTAATTAATTATATCGACCGTTCAGCGCTAAGCGTGCTTTGGCCTGATATTGTTGAAGATATATTTCCTAATGAAACCGCACTAGAGCGCAAACAGATCTATGCCAATATTTCTATTGTATTCATATTATCTTATGCCTTTGGTCAGGCGATATTTGGTAAAATATTTGACTGGATTGGTACCCGACTAGGCTTTGTGCTCTCAATTGGGGTGTGGTCTATTGCAACAGCTGCGCACGCATTCGCACAGGGCATGCTGAGTTTCAGTATCTTTAGAGCAATTCTAGGTCTGGCTGAGGCAGGTAACTGGCCAGGCGCAGCTAAAAGTAATGCTGATTGGTTTCCTACAAAAGAGCGTGCTTTAGCTCAAGGCATTTTTAACTCAGGCGCTGCGATTGGCGGCATTATATCGATTCCACTTATCGCTTATATGACCGTTTATTTTAGCTGGCAAATGGTCTTCGTTGTCATTGGTTTGGTTGGTTTATTATGGTTAATCCCTTGGATTATCTTAGTTAAAGCACCGCCTAAGTCTCACCCTTGGATTACCGAGGAGGAGCGACAATACATTTTAACAGGTCAGAAATGCACTAACGCTGACGATGAAGTTGATGCAAAAGAATATAACCCGACCACCACAGAGCTACTTTCTCATAAGCAAAGTTGGGGGGTGATTATTGCGTCTGCAGCAATCGATCCTATCTGGTGGTTGTTTGTTTTCTGGATCCCTATTTACCTCAATGAAGTGTACGCCATGGATGTTAAGTCTATTGGGATATACGGCTGGGTGCCTTATGTGGGAGCAATGCTTGGGGCATGGTTTGGTGGCTTACTGGCACAAAACCGTTTAAAAGCAGGTTGGGATACCAATAAAACCCGTAAGCTGACGATTACCCTGGGTTGTTTGATTATGTTGCCATCGCTTTTATCTATGGCAAACCCAGGTGGGCCAACGACCGCGGTAATGATCATGGCGGTGATCTTGTTCGGCTTTCAAACCGCTATTGGTAATGTACAAACACTGCCCAGTGATTTATTTGGGAAAAAAGCTGTGGGTACACTAGCAGGGGTTTCAGGAATGGCTGCCAAGCTAGGGGCATTAGGGTTAACAGCGTTAGTGCCCTATTTAACGGCTGACGGTAACTACACGCCAGCATTTGTTATTGGTGCATCTTTAGCTCTCATTGCCATTGCTGCGGTGTGGATATTGATCCCCAGAATTGAGCCTGTTAGCCCCAAAAGCAAATAGCCTCAGCAAGGAATTAGCTTTAAACAATTTAGCATTACATTATCTAGTAATAAACCTTATGTTCTGAGCAAACATAAAGTGACTAGTTAATTGTCGCTGGGGCTGAACCCAAATAGCCCTTTTTTATTTGGTGAGACCTACTTTTCATGTACTCAACCCCTTCCGAGTATCTGTTAAGTAGGTTAAACCTTTCTTTAAAAATCCGTCATCATTATCGAGTCTGGCTCTGCTCTTCCTCAAGATGGTTAAGGTTTTCAGTATGACTATTGGGCTTAGCATCAACTTGAGCCGGCGGCGACAATAACACCGCTAATCTTTGCTTTAATGTTAACCCCGCCATAGTCACTTCCTTAAACATGTCTCGCCACTCAGCAAAGCTCACGATTATAGGATTAAAACTATTAACCGGCTTGGTAATACCATAAATCACCGTGTCATTTTCAGGCTCAAAGGTGTTAAATAACTTATCCCAAATGATCAGCACGCCTGCATAATTTTTATCAATATATTGTGGGTTACGGCCATGGTGCACCCGATGATGTGACGGCGTATTAAAAATAAGCTCAAGCGGGTCAAGAGATTTAATCGCTTGGGTATGCACAAAAAACTGTAACCCCAAATTAAGCAGTACTACAAATACCACCCAATTGGGGTCAAACCCAATCACCACCAATGGCAGCCAAAACAGCCACATTCCCGCTAAGGGGTAAAGCAAACTCTGCCTAAAAGCAGTGCTGAAATTCATATTTTCAGAGCTATGGTGAACAACATGAGCCGCCCACATCCAGCGCACACGGTGGCTTGCGCAGTGAAACCAGTAATAACAGAAATCTTGGGCGATCATCAACGCAATAAAACTGCCAATTCCCATTTGAATATCAAGTAGCTTCCAATCAAATACCATCAGGTATAATTTTGCGATAAATAATCCGGCTAAAATGTCAGTTAGTTGATGCATTGCGGCAAGGCAAAAATTACAAGCAACTTCCATAGGGGCGTACTTGGCTGATTCGGGTAACTTATTGGTTCTAGTGCCTAGATACCACTCCAGTAAAATGCACAGGAAAAATAGCGGCGCCAGCACCAGTAGCAAGATCTCGGGGTGAGTGATCAGTGTATTCAAATCCATTGAAAACCTTCTTTATTTTTTATTATTGTATTTTATGAATCTATTTATAAATGCATTAACCCATTGGCGCTAACAGGCTTAGGTTCATTACCACTTTGCAAAATGATCTTCGGTTAATCCAAGTTGATTTTGTAACTGATGCACTCGGCCATTATTGTCGGTTATCTGGCCACTAAAATAACCAATATACTGCCTGAAATTACTTTTAAGAAACCCAAGGTTAATCTTCTCACTGCGACACTTTAATGCGTGAAAGCTTAAATCAATTTGATTGTCCCCCCCGGTGATGTACCAATCATCGTCACTGCGCTGGCGATTAAACTCAAACCTTACCGCGGGCATAAAATGGCGTTCACCATTAATCCATAACACGTTCTCGGTGGCGCCTGTTTCATTAACGCCCGCGGCTAAGTTAAGCCCCAACACACCAGACTCTACTTGAGTATTAATTGACGCCCAGCGCCAGCTGGTTTCTCGGCGCATGTATCCGGCAGAAAAATCATAACTCGCTAAAGCCTGATTCAGCGGCTGCGGTTCATCATTGACCGTTAAACTGCCTGATACTTTTAAACCATTGTGTTTTTGGGTATAGGTCCAACCGTTATAGCCGGTTGGCGTGCATAAACTCATCGGCAAACTTAACATGGGCGCTGTTAATGTAAGCTCAGCCTGAATATTGTCTGCGGCGATATATAACTGCCAGACACCGTCTTTAATAACAAATTCAATCTGAGATTGGCGATGCTTAATGCGCGACTGACCATTTTTAGGTGACTGAGACAGTGACATACCCAGCGCTAACGGTTTTAAGGTTTGCGTCTGTGTTAAGCGATTTTTTTCTATGTCATAGAGGTAACAAAAACTGCTGCCAACATAGCGAATATCGGCAATAGCCACCCCAATGATATAACGAGGGGTAGTAATATTAATAAATTGAAATTGCTTAAAATCGACATGTTTTGCAAACCATGAACTGGGCTTATCCATGTCAGTAAAGTAACTAAATTGCTTAACACCAAGATCTGCGACAATGCCATCAAAATGCCCATATATAGGTTGGCAGTCATTTTTAATTAACGATTCTGGCGCTAATGCCGAAGTGGGTTGTCGATGATGTAAAGCCATTTAGCATCCAATGAATAATATGATTAGACTCTAACCTCTATACTTTCAGGGCTAAAGTCAATGGTTTGTTACCATGGGATATCACCACTAATCTCTCATCATCATGGCGAAATAATCCAGACTAATAAATGAACCAGTGAAACTGATTAACTCAGGTTATTGGGCTGGCAAGGCAGTAAAAATCTGTTATTCTGAGGCCATCATTTTTTACCGTTTTGTGACATGAAATCATTACCTTTGTTGTTATGCAGCTCGTTATTTCTTTCAGCTTGCGCCAGTTACACCCCGACCCATATTGCGCTTAACCCCAGTGTCCCCCAACCACTGAATCAAATCGACCAATATGCCACTGTTGCGGTAAACACCATTGATGTCCGCAAAGCTAACTTTATTGTTCGCTTTAATAAAGAAGGTGAAGCAGCAGAATTAATTAGCCCAAGTGAACCTATCAGGCAGCAACTGGACAATGTATTTAAGCAAGCCATGACCAAGGCGGGCTATCAAGTTGACCCTGCAGCGACCAATTCGGCTGAATTTCAATTAGATTATTTACTGACAGATGTCACCGAGTCGACTTTCGGTTTTGAGGCAAAGACGACATTAACCATCAATGTGGTCGCTAAAAATCAAACCCAAGAATTTACTAAGATATATAACGCTAAAGGTTTATTAAAGGGCCCATTTAGCCCAGATTACGCCACCCTTGAGCTGGATATGAATAAGCTCATCGATGAACTGACCAGCAAAATTATTAATGATGCTGAACTGCACCATTTCTTACAACAATAACCCAGGAAGAAGCCATGCTTAAGTGGATGTTAGCCAGCGTACTTGCATTATCAACCATGGTTGCTCAAGCAGCCGTGGATATTCAGCCCGATACGCTTTACCCAAAAGTTGAGTTTGATACCAGCATGGGCAAGGTCGTGGTTGAGCTAGATAGAACCCGTGCGCCACTCACTGTGGATAATTTTTTGACCTATGTGGTCAAAGGCGATTATGACAATACGATTTTTCATCGCGTCATTGCCGATTTTGTGGTTCAAGGTGGCGGATTAACCTCGGAGTTTGAAGAACTTCCATCGCTAGACCCTATCGTTAATGAATCCGGTAATGGTTTATCCAATGCTATGGGCACCATTGCTATGGCTCGCGATAACGACCCCCACTCTGCCACGCGTCAGTTTTACTTCAATGTAGGCGATAATAAAAACCTCAATCCTTCCAAGCGCCGTTGGGGTTATGCGGTATTTGGCGAAGTCGTAGAAGGAATGGCAGTACTGGAAGCCATGTCATATGTTCCAACTGGCCATAATGCCCAACTCAATTGGCCTGATGTGCCCGTTAAAGAAGTGAAATTGAATAAAGCGACACTACTGAAACGATAAACCTTATAAATTTCATGGTTATAGGTGACTCATTTACGTTACGTAAATTCATCAATTATTTAAAAAAGCGGCGTTAAATATACATTTAACGCCGCTTTTTTGTAGTTTTTTACAATGCCTAGCGATGATTATCTAGTCATAAATACTGAATTTCATTTTACTTTGTAAATCCGAGTGAATGTTCAAGATAACCAACTATACTTTAGTCTATCTTGTAACAAACCTTATTGGTCAATAAATGGAATTATAAGGACGCTTCTCATGCCAATTAAGATAACAACGCCAAAGACGATGACGCCCAATGATTTTATAGAAACCAAAGCCCCTCAACTGGCGTATTATGGAAAAGCCTTCTTAGATAACCAACTAGATCACCATGAAATCAAGCTCTACATGTGGGATGTATTGGAAGAGTGGCAAGCCGTCGACTTAGATAACCCTCCTGAAACTATGACTCCAACTGATACTGAAAAAGTATTTTGGCATTTATTGCACTGTTTTCATGAATGGCCAGCAATGGTTATCCGCGGTAATCAATATTTACGTCAACAAGTTCACGATTGCTGTGATTACATTAATAGCGGTGGTGAAGTACCTCAAGGTTGTGTTGGCATTAGACCCACTATTTAGTGGGTCTTTTTAGTTACAACACAGCTTGTTATAAGCGCTATGCTAATTACTTTTTTATTATTTTAATCATCAATATAACCAATGCTCACTCATAGCAGCGTTGAGCTTAAACTCATGGTTTAACAAACCTGAGTATTACAAATACCCTTGTTTATTGACCAAGCTCAAATTGCTGTACTATTAATAACTTGATAATAACTTGAACCATCTAGCGAGCCCGCTTAAGCTAGAGCCATTCTCCTCTTATCTGTTGTCTTATGTCAGAATTATTTAGTCGAACTCGAGAAGCGCTGTCAGTTTATTATCATAAGCGCGTGGTTATTTTATTGTTACTCGGGTTCTCGGCTGGCCTGCCGTTAATGTTAGTATTTTCAACCTTAAGTTTTTGGTTAAGAGAAGCAGGCGTTGATCGCGCCGCCATTGGTTACTTTAGTTGGATAGCCCTCACCTACGCCTTCAAATGGGCCTGGTCACCACTGGTTGACCGCATGTCTTTGCCTATTTTTACCCGATTTTTTGGCCGCCGCCGTGGCTGGATGCTATTTGCGCAGTTATGTCTGGTGGGCGCCATTGCCGGCATGTCATTTAGCGATCCCTTAGTGGATTTAGAGCGGCTTGCCATTTGCGCTTTCTTACTCGCCTTAGCCTCAGCCACCCAAGACATTGTCATTGATGCATTTCGTATTGAATCTGCTCCAGAAAAAATGCAAGCAGCCTTAGCTGCGGCATATCAAGTAGGTTATCGCGGCGCAATGATTGTCGCCACAGCAGGGGCGTTAACCATTGCCGCTTGGGTTGACCCTGGCAATGATGGCTACAATCTTGAATCATGGCAAACCGCTTACTTTGTGATGGCGTTATTAATGTCAGTGGGTATTATTACCACTCTTTGCAGTAAAGAGCCTGAAGTTGACACCAAAAGCGCTGATGAACAAGAGTTACAACTTAAACAACGCTTTGCACAAAAGTATCCGCCTAAACTTGCAGCGCCATTGGCTTGGTTGTATAGCGCCAGCGTATTGCCCTTTATCGACTTTTTTAAGCGATATGGTAAAACCGCGATACTGATTTTATTACTTATATCTTGCTACCGCATCTCAGACATTGTTATGGGAATTATGGCCAATGTGTTCTATGTCGACATGGGCTTTAGTAAAGAGGAAATTGCTTTTGTTAGTAAAGTCTATGGTTTAATCATGACCTTAGTTGGCGCAGCATTTGGCGGAGTATTATTAGTGCGTTATGGCACCATGAAGATCCTTTTCTTAGGTGCATTATTAGTGGCCATTACTAACCTGTTATTTGCTTGGCAAGCTTACATTGGCTACAACATGCCATTTTTGACCTTTGCTATTTCAGTGGATAACTTCAGCGCTGGTATTGCTACTGCGGCATTTATTGCTTACTTATCAAGCCTAACTAGTAGCGGTTACAGCGCAACTCAATATGCCCTACTCTCCTCTATCATGTTGCTATTCCCTAAGTTTATCGCTGGGTTTTCTGGGGTTTATGTTGATGCCTTTGGCTATGTAAATTTCTTTATCGCCGCCAGTTTAATTGGCTTTCCGGTATTGATTTTAATTAGTTTATTACAACGCTATAGCTCGGTTAAACATCAACAAACTGATGAGCCTATACTGTCAGCTGAGGCCGATAAAAACTAATCTATTTAATTCATCACAAGATATTCAGCATAAAAAAAGCCCAATTACATTGGGCTTTTTTATATTAAGAGGCTTATCCGCAGCACAACTTAATGCAGCAGCATTTTACGCTTCAGAAATTTAATCTCTAAAGTTATTAAATTGGAACGGCTGGCCTAAGTCAGCTTCTTTAGTTAAACGCATGACCGCTTGTAAATCATCACGCTTTTTACCTGTCACTCGAACCGAGTCACCTTGAATCGCGGCTTGCACTTTAAGCTTGCTATCTTTAATCGCTTTGACTAATTTTTTGGCGATAAGTGTTTCAATGCCTTCTTTAAACTTCACTTTTAGACTGAAGGTTTTACCGCTATGTACCGTCTTGTCATCCACATCCATGGCTGATGGGTCAACATTACGCTTACTAAGCTGAATGCGTAAAATATCCACCAACTGCTGACATTGGAAATCATCTTCGGCTTTTAAAGTCACCACATGATCTTTGTATTCGATTTCAGCATCTTTACCGCGAAAATCAAATCGTCCCGCCAATTCACGGCGAGAGTTTTCAACGGCATTACGTAATTCAACTTCGTCAACTTCTGATACGACATCCATAGATGGCATAGTCATTCTCCAATAAATTATTTAGGGTTATTTTAACACTCTAAGCCTGTAGGCAAAGCCTAGACTAAAGAGAAAACAATTAATAGTTGGAATTTAATGACTTTGAACGCTGCTTTTTTTATTATTGATTTACTCAAACGACATTGCATCCAGCTAAGATATGTACAGCATGAAAATGAAATTGTTTTTTAGCGCCGCTTTTGCTTTCGCTGTCATCATCATCAGTTACTTGGTTTTCTCTAAACCTAACTATCCAATGACGTTTTCTAATATGGATAAAGTCGGCCATACCGTCAGTTTTTTGGGCTTAACGTTTTTAGCTTATTTTGCCTTCAAGCCTAAATGGTACTGGATGGGGCTGATAATGACTGCCTATGCGGTATTAATTGAACTGATACAATCGCAGATCCCCTATCGTAGCGCCTCTATTGCTGATGTAGTTGCAGATTTAATTGGGGTGGTATTATTTTACTTATTGCTATTTGTGTTTAGAAAATATCAAGCTGCAAAGTTATTCAAAAAGGGACCGCTCAAATCTGCCCTATAGCACTCAAGAGAAACCACATGCCACAGCGCACTAACAGCGACCGCAATATCCTTAACACTACCCAAAAGCCAGTTTTTGATGTTAACGACCACCATGTTAACGACAATCATGTTAACGACAATCATGTTAACGATAATCATGTGTACCAGACTGATATTGCGATTATTGGGGCTGGCGCTATTGGCAGCTTGCTGTACTGCCAGTTAGCAGCAATCAAGCAGCCATTACTACTCACACGCAGTCGCTCTGTAGGCGCTACAAGCCATGATGATTGCTCTACAATCACTCTTGAAACTCTTAACGGTGACAGTTTGCATCAGCCCTGTATCCAAGCGAACATAAATCAGCTTAACAAGGCTGCGTTAGCCAATATTAAATTAGTCATTGTCTGCGTAAAGGCTTATCAAGTGACTGATGCTATTGCTTCTATATTGGCGCTTATTCCACAGAGTTGTCATATTCTGCTGCTACACAATGGTATGGGGCCACATTTAGAGGTGTTAGCCCTTCTAAAGCAACACCCTCAACTTAAACTGGGGTTATCTTTAGGCACGACATCTCAAGCGGCGTTAAAACTGGCGCCGATGCAGGTGCGCCATACGGGTAAAGGTAAAAGCATTATTGGCCATTTATCTGACCCAGTAATGCCTTTAGCAATACAAAACCAATTACTGGCTGCTGTTGAAGATATGTCGGTAGTCGATGATATCGTCACTAGTTTGTGGCAAAAGCTGCTGGTTAATTGCGCCATTAACCCACTGACGGCATTAGCCCAATGTGCTAATGGTGAATTGGCCCAGCCGCAATTTCAGCAGCAAATCGAGGCGATAACGCAAGAGTGCATCATGGTCGCCAAAGCTGATGGGGTTAACCTTTCGCTGCTTGATTCTGTTGCCATCATCAATCAGGTAATTAAACTCACAGCCAACAACTTTTCGTCTATGCATCAAGATATTCATCACAATCGCAAAACCGAGATACTGCAAATTAACGGTTACGTGGTAGCCCGCGCAGCCCATCACGGTTTAACAGCTGCGATGAATCAAAGCATGCTAACTGAAATAACCGCGCTAGAAAGTGCGCTATAAACCCAATAGATGAAAAACCATAGCTATGAAAAAACAAGCCGCTAAACTTATGTTATTGCACCCCAAAGCCTTATTACAGCCTCAAGCCCTGCCGTTTAGTGCTCGAGTCGGTTTATTCTACCTTGTTGCCGTTATCGCCATACTGGTAAGCGTAAGCTACATTGATCGACCTTTGGCACAGCTTTTACATGATAGTAAGCAAAGCGACTTTGGATTAACCTCAGTATTTAAACTACTGGCAAATACTCCATTAGCCTTAGAAGTATTGGCAGGCGTGCTTGTTTTAATTGGCTTATTAGGTCGTAATAACGCATTCAGTCATTTAGTTAAGCCCATTGTCTTGGTCGCTATTAGCGCCACAGTGGTCCGTTTTGGGGCTAAAATTATCAGCGGCCGCACCTGGCCAGAAACTTGGGTTAATAATAACCCCTCTTGGATTGAGCATGGCGTGGAGATATTTGCGCCATTTTCATTGTCGCAAAGCTATCATTCGTTTCCTTCAGGGCATGCGCTATTTACCTTTGCCTTCGCCAGTTTATTTTGGCAATACAGCCCAAAGCTTTACTGGTTGTGGTTAACAGCCATGGTAAGCGTTTTTATCGGTCAATTAGGGCAAAACTACCATTACTTAGGTGACTTACTGGCAGGGGCGGTACTAGGAGTATTGATAAGTCAGTTGGTGAGTCATTATTGCCTTGCCCCAATTGCGGGCACAAAAAATCCATAAATAACTGTCTTTGATTAAGTCATTTTTAACCGCTTAAATGTCGATACCAAAGCTAACCACAAATTGGTATTGAGGAAAAGATTAAATCTTGTGATAAGCAGGTACAACAAGAGGCAAAAAGTAGTCAAGTTTGTTGGCGTTTAGAAAGTATTCCAGGTATCGGGCCAGTCACAGTTACCGCATTTTATGCAGCTGCTGGGGAGGGTAAATATTTTAATAATGGCAGACACTTTTCAGCATTTTTCGTTGGGGCAGCTGGGTGTTCCAAGAGAGTATTGCTGTTGATACCCTTTTGGTCTGGTGTGGGCGAAGCACCACGACCTTGATCTTATTACCAACTAGAGTATCAAAACTATTTCTTAACCTATCCAAACAACGTTAAGTTCAAGCAAAAAAAAGCCCTGAACTTAATCATAAGTTCAGGGCTTTTAAAAAATCTCTTATCTACTTACTGGTATCAATTGGTTCAAACGACTTGACCAAATCATCTACCGCTTTCATTTGAGTTAAGTAGTTTTCAAGCTGGTTAAGTGGCAATGCACATGGGCCATCACATTTGGCATTATCAGGATCTGGATGCGCTTCAATGAACAAACCCGCTAAACCTAATGCCATACCACTGCGAGCAAGTTCGGTTGCTTGAGCGCGACGTCCGCCTGCACTATCAGTACGACCACCTGGGCGCTGCAGTGCATGAGTTGCATCAAAGATGACTGGGTAACCAGACTGCTTCATTTCATCCATACCCAGCATATCCACTACTAGGTTGTTATAGCCAAAGCTTGAACCACGTTCACACAGAATAATGTTGTCATTACCGGCTTCATTAAACTTCTTAATGATATGACGCATTTCATGGGGCGCTAAGAATTGCGGCTTTTTCACGTTAATGATTGAACCCGTTGCTGCCATAGCAACCACTAGGTCCGTTTGACGGGCTAAAAATGCTGGCAACTGAATAATATCAACCACATCAGCCACTGGCTGGCATTGATGAATTTCATGCACATCGGTGATAATAGGTACATTAAAGGTCGACTTAATCTCTTCGAAAATCTTTAAGCCTTCTTCCATACCTGGACCACGATATGAGTTCACAGATGAGCGATTTGCTTTATCAAATGACGCTTTAAATACGTAAGGAATACCCAGTTTTTGGGTTACTTCTACGTAATGCTCTGCAATTTTCATTGCTAGATCGCGAGACTCAAGCACATTCATGCCACCAAATAAAACAAACGGTTTATCATTCGCAATTTCTAGCTCATTTAAACCAATGATTTTATGATCCATAGTCATTTCTCTTTAATCAATACCATGGGATTAGCCGCTGCTAACCCCATTAAAAAATAATGTTATACCGCAAGTATCTGCAGTAACTGGCCACACATCCAAGCCATATATGTGCCTACAGCATAGCCCAATACCGCCAACAATACGCCAACTGGCGCAAGTGCTGGATGAAACGCTGCTGCAACCACAGGGGCTGACGCTGCGCCGCCAACGTTAGCCTGACTGCCCACCGCCATATAAAACAGCGGCGCTTTAATAATTTTAGCCACGATAAGCATAAAGCTTGCGTGTACCAGCATCCAAATAATACCAATGGCGAAATACCACAGGTTTTGCTCATCAGCGAGTTTGGATACATCCATATGCAAACCAATGGTCGCAACAAGGATATATAAAAATGCCGATGCCACTTTCGAGGCGCCCGCAGCTTCTATCTGCTTTACTGGACTAAAGGATAAAGCTAAACCAATAGTAGTGGCGATAACAACCAGCCAGAAGAACTTGGAGGTTAAGCTGTAGTCTTGAGTCCAAGGGTAATTAACTTCAAAAAATGGTCCTAAAAAGTCTGCCGCAAAATGCGCTAACCCGGTAACACCAAAACCTATGGCCACAATCAGCATTAAGTCACGCAGTGAAGGTATACGGGCATTTTCTGCATGGTACTTTTCAACTTTGGCTTTAAGGGCTTCAAGGGCGGTGGTGTCTGCGCCTGTTTTAGCATCAATCTCTTTAGCACGAGATGCCATCAGCAGTAATACTGCCATCCACAGATTAGCGACAATTACATCTACAGTCACCATCACGGAAAAGATATCGCCGCCCACTTCATAAATTTCTTTCATTGAGGCTTGGTTAGCGCCGCCGCCAATCCAACTGCCCGCAAGAGTGGTCATTCCGCGCCATACTGCATCAGGGCCATTGCCGCCTAATACGTCAGGGTTAATGGCTGAGATAATCAATAACGCAATGGGACCGCCAATCACAATGCCCACGGTGCCGGTTAAAAACATCACAATGGCTTTAGGGCCTAAACTTAAAATCGCTTTTAAATCGACACTTAAAATCAATAACACCAAACAAG
Source organism: Shewanella sp. 10N.286.51.B2 (assembly GCF_041469265.1). Classification (NCBI taxonomy): domain Bacteria; kingdom Pseudomonadati; phylum Pseudomonadota; class Gammaproteobacteria; order Alteromonadales; family Shewanellaceae; genus Shewanella; species Shewanella sp. 10N.286.51.B2. The sequence goes on along the minus strand of NZ_JBFRKH010000017.1, from coordinate 9,264 downwards.
CAGGTAATAAGTAACGCGAGGCAACATAATATAATTTTGAGGTGTCACCATCGACGATACCAAAGGTATTCAGTAGTGATGGTAAGAAGTAACACAGCAATAAGGCTGGGATAAACTTATAGAATTTTTGCCAAAATGGGTGTGCTGACGAACTGGTATAGAAAACAAAGCCGAGAATGACGGCAAGTAATCCCAGTGCTGTTGCGTCATTGGTTACCATGGGTGTGGTGGTCATGAAAAAGCTCCCTTGCAAATGCATTTCATAGTGAATTTATTATTGTTATGAATGTACTTTAAAGTACTTATTATTTTAAATTGGCGAAGTTACTGACAGATTAACTGCTTTGCGATAAACAATTCAGGCTCATAAATGAGCCTGAATTTGAATATTATATTAACCACTTAGTGATAAGTCTGTGGTTGTTGACTTAACTCTTTCAGCTGGATTTTGACAATTTCCGTCACCGGGTCGTGTGGACTGCTGTCGATAAAGTGCTGTAAATCTGAAATGGCCACTTTAATGCACCCCAGTTGCTGGGCAATAAAAGCGCGCTCTCGATTTAAGCTCACATCATCAGGATGCCACTGCAGCAATAAATTGCAGCATTCCATCGCTTGTTCAAATTTCTGGGTTACGATGCAACCCGCTTTTAGCTCATGTAACATACGAGTTATTAAGCGTTTTAGGCTGGCTGTTTTTAAGTACTTAGGCTTAAGCATGGCCGAATTACCTAACTCACCACGCACCAGTATATGCAATTGGTGGCGGCTTAATTGCTGCCCCGTTAGCGGATCGATATAAATGACATTATCATTTATATGGCTTCTCACTACGGTGTGCCCCGGTAATAATACCGCTTCTAAGCTAATATCAAGCTGCTTAGCCAGTAAAATTAATACCGTGGCTAAGGTGGTGCTGTTACCTTGACGGGTCATAATGCAGCGACCAAGATCGGCAGCATCAACACTAAAGTAATCATCACGCACACAAAAGTCTAAATCATCATAAAACCAGTACAATAAACCTTCAAAGCGCTGTTGCTGATCTTCGACATATAAGCTCATCACTGAGCCGGCAATTTCATACCAAGCCCAAAGCGCTTTCTTCTCTTGAGAAAAGCCAAGATGTTGTGTTATTTCAAATGCAGTTTCAGGGATCTTAACTGCATCTTTCATTTGATGTTTTGCCATTAAACTCTATTAACCCATTAATACAACTTGTTTAAAATGAGCCAGCCTGGCAGCTAATACGAGCCATCCGATAGCACCTAAAAAGGCGAAGATTTTGAATAAATTGTTACGGTTACCTTTAAGTGCCATAACGCCCAATCCAATGTAGGCTAAAACTGCAATTAATTTTTCAGTCATCCACTCATCGACAAATGGATATTGTTTGATCATGAAGCACAAGATTAGCCCTGATAACAATAAGAAGGTATCAATGACATGAGGGGCAACTTTAACAAACTTTTTATCCATGATTGGCGACTTGCGCATGTGTAGTACAAAGCGAGTGACAAAAAAGACCACACTTAAAAAGATGAAGGTTAAGTGCGTGTGTTTAACAGCTGGATATAAACTGTAAAAGGTTTCCATTATTGTTTTTCTCTTTGAGCTACCGATAAAATGGCCGCTAGTTTACTCGATCTGGCGGCTTATTAGCAATGTTGTGAAAATCGCCCCATTAGGCCAGTCACTACATGAGTAAATCAGCAACTAACTCAGTATTAACTGGGCAATTAACGCAATGGATCACTGCCAATGATTAACGAACGAAAAAATGGCGGTTGCAAGTGGCTTAAACCTTGTTCCATTGACCTAAGGTGCAACGGTCATTACTGCCAAAGTCTCGCACGGTTGCGACATTGTCATAACCAAGTTCAATGAGCTTTTGTCTTACGACCAGCGCCTGTTCAAAGCCGTGCTCCAGCAGTAAATAGCCACCTTCAGATAAGTAAGCCCGCGCATAGGTTGCGATATGAAATAAATCAGCAAAACCTGCGTCACCTGCGGTCAATGCACTTGATGGTTCAAAGCGCACATCACCCATGGCTAAATGCTCATCGGCTTCGTCAATATAAGGAGGGTTTGAGACAATTAATTGAAATTGCCGGCCTTCAATTGCACTAAACCAATCTGATTGTAAAATTTCAACTTGAGTGAGATTTAAGTTTTGCCGGTTGGCTTTAGCAAGTTCTACCGCATCAGTGACTTTATCAACGGCTGTGACTTGCCATTGTGGTCGCTCAGATGCCAATGACAATGCTATCGCGCCTGTTCCCGTACCTAAATCCAGTACCTTAGCCGTTTCCGCTACAGGCAAATTTAACGCTGTTTCTACTAAAATTTCAGTATCAGGACGCGGGATCAAGGTGGTGGCGTTAACAATAAATGGCAATGACCAAAATTCACGTTCACCAATAATATGTGCCACAGGCACACCTTGCTGGCGCTTTTCGACCATGGCTTTATAAGCTTTGAATTGATCTGTGGTGAGGACTTTTTCAGGCCAAGTATAAATGAAGCTACGCTGCTTATTGATGCAATGCAGAAGCAAGGCTTCTGCATCGATATTGGCCGATTCAGATGAATCGACCAATAAACTGTAAGCCCATTGCAAAGACTCCGCAATGGTAGAGAAAGAAGACTGTGACAAGGTTACTCCTTAGTCGTCAGCTAATGCAGCAAGCAAGTCCGCTTGTTCCTCTTGCATTAATGGCTCAATAATAGCGTTTAAGTCGCCTTCCATGATTTCATTTAAGCGGTATAGCGTTAAATTAATGCGGTGCTCACTCATACGACCTTGTGGGAAGTTGTAAGTTCGAATACGTTCAGAACGGTCACCACTTGCCACTAGATTACGGCGGGTTGATTCTTCTTCGCTACGACGCTTTTCATCTTCAACCGCTTGTAAGCGCGCTGAAAGCACACTCATGGCTTGGGCACGGTTTTTATGTTGCGAGCGTTGATCCTGACATTCCACCACAATACCTGACGGTACGTGAGTAATACGAATGGCTGAATCGGTTTTGTTGACGTGCTGACCACCTGCGCCAGATGCGCGGAAGGTATCGACTTTTAAATCTGCTGGATTAATTGAAATCTGCTCTGCTTCTGGCACTTCTGGTAATACAACCACGGTAACGGCTGAGGTATGTACACGACCTTGGGATTCAGTTTCTGGTACACGTTGAACACGGTGTCCGCCAGATTCAAATTTCAATTTACCGTAAACGCCTTCACCAGTTACGTGAACGATTAATTCTTTAAAGCCACCATGCTCACCTTCGTTGGCGTTCATGATTTCCATTTGCCACTTATTCGACTCACAAAAACGTGAATACATGCGGAATAAGTCACCCGCGAATATAGCGGCTTCATCACCACCGGCGCCGGCTCGGATTTCTACGAAGGCATTACGGTCGTCATTTGGATCTTTTGGAAGCAATAAGATTTGTAATTCATCTTCAAGTTCTGCAATGGCTTTTTTGGCTGCTTTAATTTCTTCTTGAGCCATTTCACGCATTTCTGCGTCATCTTCAGTAAGCATTTCTTGCGCTGACTCAAGATCGGCTTGAGCCTCTTGAAACGCTTTAAAGCTTTTTACAATATCTTCTAACTGAGAATATTCTTTTGATAAGCCGCGAAAGCGGTCTTGATCCGCAATAACTTGTGCATCACTCAGTAATGCCAATACTTCTTCATTACGTTCAAGCAAGCCTTCCAGCTTGCGAATAACCGACTCTTTCATTTAGCTTTATTACCTTAATTTTTATCCAAACCAAGCGTGACACGTAATTGGCCTAAGGTATTCAAGTCCCCTTGACGACTAGCAGAAGTTAACGCTTGTGTCGGTGCATGGATTAAGCGATTGGTTAGCCTATTGGCTAGCTCTAAAATCACTTGTTCATTGTCACCACCTTGAGTTAATTTGTTCAAGGCGCGCTCTACTAATTCATCTTTAATTGCCAAACTTTGGCTTCGGTATTCTCGAATACTGTCTACAGACTCTAACGAACGCACCCATTCCATAAAGATATGAGATTGTTCATCGGCAATTACTTCTGCCTGCTCGGCGGCTTCTTTACGTGAAGCCATGTTCTGTTCAATGATGCTGTGTAAATCGTCCACAGTATAAAGGAAAGCATCGTCTAATTCGCCAACTTCTGCTTCTATATCACGAGGAACTGCAATATCAACCAATAGCATGGGTTGATGACGACGTTGTTTCAGTGCCTTTTCGACCATGCCCTTACCTAATATAGGCAATGGACTGGCGGTAGAGGATATCACGATATCGGCTTTAGGTAGATAGTCTGGTATTTGTTGCAGCGTAATTGCCGTTGCATCAAACTCTTCACACATCGCCTGTGCACGCTCAACCGTTCGGTTAGCCACCACAATACCGGCAACCTCATTGTCTTTTAAATGCTTGGCAACTAATTCAATGGTTTCTCCAGCGCCAATCAATAATACATTGGTGGTACTTAGTGATGAGAAAATATGTTTGGCCATGCTGACAGCGGCAAACGCCACTGACACCGCGGCGGCGCCAATTTCGGTTTCAGTACGCACTTTTTTAGCCACTGAAAAGGTGTTTTGAAACAAACGGTCAATAGTAACTGCCGTTGTGCCTGCCTCTTTAGCTTTCGCAAAGGCTTGTTTAACTTGCCCAAGAATTTGTGGCTCACCTAATACTAGAGAATCTAGACCTGAAGACACGCGCATTAAGTGTTTAACGCATTCCTGATCCTCATAGCTATAAATACAAGGCATGAGATCATCATGACTAAGATTGTGATAATCCTCTAGCCATTCGATTATGTCTTCTTTAGTGCCGTTGTTGCAATAAAGTTCTGTACGGTTACAGGTTGACACGATCACGGATTCACCCGAGCTAGTTCGACTAGCTAGACTCTTCATCGCATCGTGAATCTTATCCGGTGAAAAGGCGACTTTCTCTCGAAGATCGACCGTGGCGGTTTTATGATTTATTCCGATTGCTACTAGGCTCATGTGACTCGTTTTAAGTTCTTCGCAGGATCATTAATTAGGTCATTCTACTTAATTGGTAAAACTAAAAACACAATTGGCTTAACAAAACGGAATAATTATCTATTTTTTTTCTAATAATTCTATCTTGTTAACAAAATCATCCATCATTTGACAAAATACACCAAGAAAAACAGGGCTATGTATATCTACATTAGCTAATATTGTCTAGTATAGGAGTAATAATTAATCAAATCAGTTTTATTTATAAAAGCATTTTTACAATCAGCTTATTGCCCAGTATCATGCCTTATCGCTTTTTTATCCCAGTGAGTCCCTTTGCGAATTTTAACAACTTACCTAAAACACTTACTGTTAATGAGCTGTTTATTGTTAACGGCTTGTTCTATTCGTCCGCCGCACACGCTTTCAGAAACACAGGTAAAGCACCCCAGTGACGCCCAAGCATGGGAATTACAAGGTAAACTGGCTTTTCGTTCTAGCAGCGATAAATTTAGCACCAACTTATTTTGGTTGCACGATCAAAGCAGCCAATATGATCGCGATGAATTGACCCTTACCACCATGATTGGCACAACTGTATTGTCACTTAAGTCTGAAAATGGCCTAGCCAGTTTAGACATTCAAGATAAAACTTACACAGACAACAACCCTGAGCGGCTAATCTACCGCGTCAGCGGCATGACCATTCCCATTAATAAATTACCGCTTTGGATCACAGGTCAAGTCGCCCCTGATGATGAAGTGCTAGAATATAATCCAGATGGCAGCATCAAACGTTTTAGCAGTGCTGATAATGGCGGGGATTGGCTGGTAAGCTTTATGAGTTATCAGCAACAAAGCGGTGCTAAGCTGCCCAGATTACTGCAAATCAATCGCGCTGATGTACAAATAAAAATACAGATAAATCAATGGCAAGCGCTAACAACCAATCTAGCACAAACCAATAACTAATCGATATTGGTTTATCGGCTATTGATGATGCGCTGTTATATAAGTACTTATATAGGCACTTCGACTCAAAATGACAAAACCACTTGAATGGCTTTTACATGACAACAAATAAAGACAATTTGGCAATCTCCACTGAATGGCCAGCTCCTGCAAAGCTCAATTTATTTTTGCATATTACCGGCCAACGAGCCGATGGTTACCACGAACTGCAAACCCTGTTTCAGTTTATTGACCAATGTGACTATTTAGATTTTCAGACGACTGAGTCGAAACAAATAAGCTTGCATTCAGAATTATCAAAAGTTGTCGCAGAAAAAGATAACTTAATTCTAAAGGCCGCAAAATCTTTACAAGAATATTGCAATTATCAGGGCGGCGCACAAATTTGGTTACGTAAAAACTTGCCTATGGGTGGCGGTTTAGGTGGTGGTTCATCTGATGCGGCCACCACATTAGTGGCATTAAATAAGTTGTGGGGGCTTGATTTACCCCATGTAACCCTAGCAAAAATCGGCCTAGAACTTGGCGCGGATGTCCCTGTTTTTATTAATGGTTTTGCTGCTTTCGCTGAAGGTGTTGGTGAACAGCTTATTGCAGTGCAACCAGCAGAGTTGTACTACCTAGTCATAGTGCCTGAAGTCCATGTGTCAACCCAAGCAATTTTCCAAGCGCCAGACTTAACTCGCGACACACCTAAATTAGCAATCGATACTTTAATGCAGCAAAATTGGTCAAATGATTGCCAAAAACTTGTCACAGAAAAGCACCCCCAAGTTGCCAATGCCTTAAACTGGCTGGTAGAATATGCGCCGTCAAGAATGACCGGAACTGGCGCATGCGTCTTCGGTGAATTCGAACAGCAACAATCGGCGCTAGACGCGTTGGCACACCTGCCAACGACCATGAGCGGCTTTGTTGCTAAAGGCTTAAACCTGTCACCTTTGATGACACGCTTAAACCAAGATTAACAAATACCTTCTAGAAATGTTTTTTGCTTATTGATGACAACATCCTTAAGTCACATTTTTAGCCACTAACTTAAAGCCAACACCTGAGGTTCATAAAGTGCCCGATATCAAGCTCTTTGCTGGTAACGCTACCCCTAAACTAGCCAAAAAAATAGCCGACCGTTTATTTTGCAAACTTGGCGATGCAGTAGTAGGCCGTTTCAGCGACGGTGAAATCAGTGTTCAAATCAATGAGAACGTACGTGGTGCTGATGTATTCATCATCCAATCGACTTGTGCACCGACCAACGACAACCTGATGGAACTTATCGTTATGGTTGATGCGCTTCGCCGTGCATCTGCTGGTCGTATTACCGCAGTAATTCCATACTTCGGTTACGCTCGTCAAGATCGTCGTGTTCGTAGTGCTCGTGTACCTATTACTGCTAAAGTTGTTGCAGACTTCTTATCAAGTGTTGGGGTTGACCGCGTATTAACTTGCGATCTTCACGCTGAGCAAATTCAAGGTTTCTTTGATGTGCCTGTTGATAACGTTTTCGGTAGCCCAGTACTGCTAGAAGATATGTTAGGCAAGCAACTTGATAACCCAGTTGTTGTTTCTCCAGACATTGGTGGTGTAGTACGTGCTCGCGCTGTAGCTAAACTACTTGATGATTCTGACTTAGCTATTATTGATAAGCGTCGCCCACAAGCGAACGTAGCTCAAGTAATGCATATCATTGGTGATGTTCAAGGCCGTGACTGTATTATTGTTGATGACATGATCGATACTGGTGGTACTTTATGTAAAGCGGCAGAAGCGTTAAAAGAACATGGTGCTAACCGTGTATTCGCTTATGCAACTCACCCGGTATTTTCTGGCAATGCTGCGAAAAATATCGCTGAATCAGTTATCGATGAAGTTATCGTTACCGATACTGTGCCATTAAGCCCTGAGATCGCTAAACTTGAAAAGGTAACTCAGCTAACAATGTCAGCAGTACTTGCTGAAGCGATCCGTCGTGTTAGCAATGAAGAGTCTATTTCTGCGATGTTCCGTCACTAATCAATTATTTGAATTAGTCGCTGACTTAAGGTATCTGGCTTAGGTCTTTGAGTTAGGTCTTCGACTTAGCACCGACATCGAAAAAGCGCACTCAATCGAGTGCGTTTTTTATTGGCTGTTATTTGGCATAAATCAATCTAGATTAATAACCCATAACTCAGTACCCTATTGGCTATAAAAATAATTCAACAATAAGTCATTACCCATGTTTAAGCCTTTCTCATTAATCTCACTGTGTTTTGTTGGCCTAATCTTATCCACTCAAGTCACTGCGCAGTGGCATCAAAAGAGCTTTGAAGTCATGGGGACCCAAGCTCATGTTGAATTTTGGCTTTCAGAAGCAGAGAAGAATACAGAGTCAAATGAAAAACAAACTGCAGATAACCTCATCATCGCTGTCGAACAAGAAATGCATCGCATCGACCGATTAATGAGTCCTTATAAAGCAGACAGCGAATTAAGCAAAATCAACCAACTGGCAGGGAAAGAGGCAGTTGTCATTAATCAAGAACTGTTTGATTTGCTGCTTGATTCACACAAGATTGCTGAGCTGACAAACGGTACATTTGATATCACTTACGCCTCAATTGGTTATCAATACGATTACCGCCAAGGACAAAAGCCAGCGAAACCCGAGATAAACCAAGCCCTCGAAGCTATAGATTACCGCGCAGTAACCTTAGACAAATCACAATCTAGTGTTCGTTTTAAAAACCAAGATGTACGGATTGATTTAGGCGGAATAGCTAAAGGACATGCCGTTAAGCAATGCTTAGCCATTTTACAAGCTGCAGGTATTAAGCACGCCTTAGTCAGCGCAGGTGGTGATACAGGACTGCTCGGTGACAGACGCGGCCGCCCATGGTTTGTCGGTATTAAGCACCCTAGAGCCGCTGAAAAAACAGCGGTGCAATTACCACTGGTTAACGAGTCAATTTCAACATCAGGTGATTACGAGCGTTACTTCATCGAAGATGGCGTGCGCTACCACCACATCATTAATCCTAAAACCGGCGACTCGGCCAGAAAAGTGGTCAGCGTATCCATCATTGGTAAAAACTCAACTTACGTTGATGCCCTATCAACAGCCGTATTTGTAAAAGGCTTACAAGAAGGCATGGCGCTAATTAACCAACTACCAGAATATGAAGCGATTATTATTGATAATCAACAGACGTTACATGTATCAGAGGGACTGCAACAGGACTAGATAAGTAATGGATTAATGGTAGGTGCTGGGGGAGCGTTATAAGGATCCACTTATTTTGAGGGTGTAACAGATTC